>JALVYA010000172.1 GCA_027038095.1 Archaeoglobaceae archaeon | reverse complement strand
CTTATGGTCGTGCTCTCTCCACCGGGTATTATCACGGCATCGCTCTTCTCCACAACTCCCGGCCTTCTCGTGGCGACGACTTCTCCTTCTACGCCGAGTTTCTTCATCGCCATTTTCGTCGCTGTAATGTGCTCCTCCACATCTCCCTGAACTCCAACTACTGCAACCCTCATTGCGTTTCTGGTCATGCTTTTCACCGTTTTAGCCTTTGGTTTAACCAGCGATCGATTGCTCAAATTTGTTCACTTTACATTCACTTTTAAAATCAAACTTCTTCAATAATTCAATCAATTCAATCACCGGACGGAAAATAAAGGCAATCAGATCCCTCTCTCCTGAAGTTTTTCCTCTTCCCCAAGTTTGAAAACGTCCATGCCCTTCATTGGCTCTCCGAGACCCTTGCTCACCTCTGCAACCACGTCCGGCTCGTCGTAGTGTCTCACAGCCTCAACTATCGCTCTCGCATACTCAGGAGGATTCGAACTCTTGAATATCCCGGAACCCACGAAAACGCCGTCAGCACCGAGCTGCATCATGAACGCTGCATCTGCTGGAGTTGCTATTCCGCCAGCCGAGAAGTTAACCACCGGCAACCTGCCGAGTTCACGCACTTCGAGCAGAACCCTGTACAGTCCTTCAACTACGTCCGAGTAAGTGTACTCCTCGTAAACGACAGTGTCCCCGTTTACGGCTTTCAGCCCCATCTCCTCTTTAACGCTGTTAGCAAGCCTGCAGTAGGGTTCGGCGAACTTCTCTGCAACGCTGAATACTGCCTCTTTTTGCAGAAGTTTCAGCTCCTCTATCGCCCTGTTTATCAGCCTCATGTGTCTCACAGCCTCAACAACGTTTCCCGTTCCAGCCTCGCCCTTCGTCCTTATCATTGCAGCTCCTTCCCATATCCTCCTCACAGCTTCTCCGAGACTTCTCGCACCGCAGACGAACGGGATTGTAAACTTCCTCTTGTCTATGTGGAAGAACACGTCTGCCGGCGTTAAAACCTCGCTCTCGTCTATCATGTCAACTCCTATTGCTTCGAGTGCCCTTGCCTCAGCAACGTGTCCGATTCTGACCTTTGCCATTACGGGTATCGTTACGGCATCCATTATTTCCTGAATTTTCCTAGGGTCTGCCATTCTCGCAACGCCACCAGCAGTTCTTATATCCGCCGGAACCCTGTGAAGGGCCATAACGGCAACAGCTCCAGCATCTTCAGCTATTCCAGCCTGCTCGGCATTCGTAACATCCATTATGACTCCGCCCTTCTGCATCTTGGCGAAGCCTCTCTTAATCAACTCCGTTCCAAATCTGAGTTTGTCCAGTTCCACCATTAATCGTCACCATCTTTCAGCCAGTCCAAAGGGTTAATATTTTTTGCCGATTCCGGTTTCAGGTTTTGCTGGTTTCTCTCCGCTATTTCATCGGCATCTCCTCAGGGACTGGCAGGCTATCGCAAAAAGTTTTGCTGAATGGTAAGCCGTTACCCAGCGACCTGCATTCAATCCCCGCTAAAATCCCTCCTTTCCACTTTTAACGCCTTCTACACCACTCAACCAGCAAAATCTCCCACCTGCATAAGTCGTCCACCTTAAAATTCTCACTTTTTATTGATTAAAATTATTATTTTTATCTGCTCGTTTTCAGGAATTAAGGAAGCTTTGAAGGTTAAACAACTTCATCCCCGATAAATTTCCTTTAATTCTAATTTTAATGGATTAAGGAGGTTTAACGAAAAATTAAAGCTCAATCAACAAGTCGTCCACCTTTATATACTGGCTGCACAAATGGAGGTCGACGACGAAA
>JALVYA010000171.1 GCA_027038095.1 Archaeoglobaceae archaeon | reverse complement strand
GCGTCAGCATAATTTCAGAAATTCCAACTTGTAACCTTTTTATATCCTTCTACAAACGCTCTGATATGATAGCTGACGTTTACATAGAACTTAAGAAGGGCGTTACTGACCCGGAGGGAGAAGCGACGAAGAAAGCTCTCAAGCTGCTGGGGTTCAGAAACGTTAAGTCCGTCTCCTCCTGCAAGGTGTTCAGAATTGAGCTGGACGCCAAAAGCAGGGAAGAGGCTGAGAGAGAAATAGAGATGATGTGCGAGAAATTGCTCGTCAACCCCGTTATCCAGAATTACCGCATAGTTTGGGTGGATTGAGCAGATCGGTTTAGAATTATAAATTTATATTTTAGAAAAATTGAAAATTACAACTTTTTAGCAGCGGTCAGCGACAAAATCGTTTTAAATTGGCGAAGTCTGGGAGAAAGCATGAGCGAAATAATGGAAATGCTCATAAGGAGAGGATTTCTCTGGCAATCATTCGAAATTTACGGTGGAATGGCGGGCTTCATAGATTTTGCTCCTCTCGGTAACGGGTTGAGGAGGAGAATTGAAAATCTCTGGAGAGAAATGTTCGTCATAAATGAGAGGGCTGTGGAAATAGACACTCCAACGATAGGTATCGAGGAAGTGTACATAGCCTCCGGACACGCAACTTCCTTTACCGACGTGGCAATAGAGTGCAGGCAGTGCGGCAGAGTTTACAGAGCTGACCACTACATAAAGGAGAAACTCGGATTTGAGGTTGACGAGAGCATAGAGGCCGTAAAGGCTGTGCTGCAGGAATTCGACCTGAGATGCGAGTGCGGTGGTGAGTTCGGGGAGCCGGAGCCCTTTAACCTGATGTTCTCGACCAGAATAGGTCCGGGGAAGGGGAAAAAAGGTTATTTGAGGCCGGAAACGGCACAGGGCATTTTCATAGCCTTCAAGAGGCTGGCGGAATACTTCAGAGACAGACTACCTTTTGGAGTGGCTCAGATAGGGAGATCCTACAGAAACGAAATCAGCCCGAGACAGGGCGTAATCAGGTTAAGGGAATTCAATCAAGCAGAACTCGAATACTTCGTGCATCCAGAGCACAAGGAACATCCGGGTTTTGAAAACTACAGAAACGAAGTCGTAAAACTCCTCGATAAGAGCGGTGAAGAGCACGAAATAAGCCTGGGAGATGCTGTTAAAAAGGGAGTGATACTGAACGAGGTTATAGCGTACTTCATAGCCAGAACAAAGGAATTCCTTTTGAGGGCTGGAATAGACGAAAAGAGGCTGAGGTTCAGACAGCACAGGGATGATGAAAGAGCGCACTACGCCTCGGATTGCTGGGACGCTGAAGTTCTGACCTCTTACGGCTGGATCGAGGTCGTCGGTATAGCTGACAGGGGATGCTACGACCTGAGCAGACACTCCAAGTTTAGCGGAGAGGACCTGTCGATATTCATACCCTACAGGGAACCCGTTAAGGTCAGAAAGAAGCTTGTTATTCCGGACATGGGCAAACTGGGTCCGAAGTTCAGAAAAAAGAGCAAGAAAATTGCTGAAGCTCTGAAAAGTCTGGAACTGGGTGATAGTGAAGACGGTAAGGGTAAAATAGTCGTGGAAGTGGATGGGGAGAAAATAGAAGTTCCGGAGGACTGCTACACGATTCAGGAAGTGGAGGAGACGCTTCACGGCGAAAAGGTAATTCCACACGTAATAGAACCGTCGTTCGGTCTGGACAGAATAACCTATGCAGTACTGGAACATTCGTTTGACAGAGATACTGTGGATGGTGAGGAAAGGAAAGTTTTAAGGCTTAAGAGGTGGATTGCTCCGGTTCAGGT
>JALVYA010000170.1 GCA_027038095.1 Archaeoglobaceae archaeon | reverse complement strand
GAGGACGGGGAAAGCTTTAAGTAAGAGAGACGCCATGGCATACTCGGAAGAGAAAGGATTTCCGTTTGTCGAGGGTAAGGACGTTGTGTCGTACTACTCGGAGTTTAAAGAAGTGGAAGAAAAATTATTTGTATAGAGTTTCGAATAATTTTTCGAAATGCCTATCAAAAAATTTAAAAGTAACACTCCGTCTCTTCTCTCATGGTCAGAGTCGACTTCATGAGGACGTTTCTCACGGTCGTGGAGAAGGGAAGTTTAAAGAAGGCTGCCAAAGAGCTCGGAATGTCTATCAGCTCAGTGAGCTTTCAGATCAACTCTCTGGAAGAATTCTACGGAGCAAAGTTGCTCAAAAGGGGAGTAAACGGCGTTACCTTGACGGAAGAGGGGAGACTGGCACTGAAAAACATAGAATCGGTTCTCGAAAGCATAGACGAAACAAAAAGGCTGATATCGAATCTGAAAGGAGAAAAACTGACAATAGCATCGGGTATGGTGGGAATTTACGTGGTTCCACAGATTCAGTCACTTTTCAAGGCAAAATATCCAAACATAGACATAAAGGTAATTTTGAGGGGGGCACACGACTGTTTGAGGAAGCTCGGTGGCAGTGAAGCCGATTTTGCAATCGTTGGAGATCTGCCGAAAAACAACCTCGACAGGTACTACTACACGGAGATAGGGAAGGACTGCCTCGTTCTCATAATCCCACCGGAGCACCCGCTGAACAAGAAGGCAAGGGTAACGTTCGAAGACGTGCTGAAATACCCGCTTGTAATGCTCACCGAAGACTACGGAATAACGAGCAGTCTCAAAAAAGCCTTAGAGAGCAGCGGTATCGACATAAACGATTTTGAAATCGGCTACATAGTGAGTGACTTCTTCTCGCAGCTGCACGGGGTTTCGAATGGTATGGGAGTAGCCATAACCTCCCTCATTGCCTCGTGGAGAGCCTGTGAGGTGGGGCTTGTGAGGGCGAGGAGAATAGAGGGTTTCAAAGGAGAGAGGAGCGTTTACTTTGTAACAACGAAAACTCTGATGGAGAGCGAGAAAATGAGAAAGTACGCGGAATTCTTCATAGAAAACAGCAGGAAGATATTCTCCGAGTTTTTGGCGGAGTGTCAGCCCACTCTGTAATTTTAAATTTTTATATAATATAATTTTGCCGTTTACTTTTCCGAAATCGAAACCTTTTATACTGCACATGGTCGATGACGTCCATGGACGATCTCGTCTGCAAGTACGTTTACGTTGACGGAAAAATGCTCGGTGAGAGCATAGATGTGCACAGAAACATGCTCATAGTGAAGGTGGAGTCCAGATTTTACGCCGTGCCCGTGAAGCTCGTGAAAAAAGTGGAGGGAGATAGAGTCCACATAGAAAAGTTCGACAGAAAAAAAGCAGAAACAGAAGGTAAAAAGTGGATTGAAGAGAAATCGAGACCGGTATCCATTGAGGAATTGAGGAAGTACGGGTTTGGAGAGGAATGAAAACGAACTGACGGGCTGGCTGACCAGCAGTTAAAACGGCGAGCGAGAGGTCAGATCGGAAATGTACAAGCAGGTAATAGTTCTGAGAGGAGACTTAAAACTTTCGAGGGGTAAACTGGCTGTTCAGGCTGCGCATGCAGCAGTCATCGGATACGAGCTCTCGGATAAACGGATAATCGAAAAATGGAAGTTCGAAGGGCAGAAGAAGATAGCTTTAAGGGTTAACAGCGAAAGAGAGCTTTTTGAGCTGAGGGATAGAGCGAGGAGAGCTGGTCTCGTTGCGGAAGTTGTGAGAGATGCGGGCCTGACTGAGGTGCCTCCGGGTACGCCTACAGCCCTCGTAATAGGGCCGGACGAGGAAAGAAAAATAGACAGGATAACAGGGAATCTGCCCCTTTTCAGGTAACCACACAGAGTTTGCTGTAAGCTACACTGCAACTGTTTTGAGAGCGATTTCCAGTAACCTTTCGTACTCCCTCCTGATTCTGCTTGAACTGTAGCCGTGGTTTATGAACTCCCAGGGCAGCCTGTCAAAGCTAACTTCCCCGAGCATGTTACGGAAGTTCCTTAACAGCCTGCTCTTTCCGTAAAGCAGAGCTTTTCCAACTTCTGCATCGCCCCTCGAAAGTATTGTCTGCACGGCAAAGTCCTCGGGTTTTTCAACATTTGCTTTAACTCCCAGTTTTCTGAACCCTTTTTCCAGAAGTCTGGTCTTTCTCTTCAGCTCTTTAATTGAGTTCAGAGCGTTTTTTCCGTGCTTGCCTTCAAACACACCGCCAAAAGGTGCAAACTGCAGTGGGGTGTGCGGTTTGGGAACTAATGGGTTCACGGAAACGCTGACCCTGAAACCGGACTTTTTAACCTTCTCCGTCAGCCTGAGAATTGCGTCGATGTCTTCATCGCTCTCTCCGGGCAGACCAATCATGTAGTACATCTTTACGTTGTCGATTTTTCCTTTAATGCAGTTCACGGCTTCAAAGATGTCTTCCTCACTGATTCCCTTTCTCAAAACTCTCCTCATTCTTTCGCTTCCAGCTTCTGGCGCAATTGTAACGCTTTTCTGCCCACAGGCCACGAGGAGTTCGGCCATCTCCTGATCTATCGTGTCCACCCTCATGGATGAAGGTGAAACTTCAAGGCCCATGTTTACGAGCTCCCACATGAACTCCTTTGCCTCCGGATGATCTGTAACGGAAGGAGAAATCAAAGCGACTTTTTTGCAGACGTTTTTTGCCCTCCTGCCAACTTCGACTATTGTTTTCCGGTCTCTCCACCTGCAGGGCGAGTATATCTGTCTGACCACGCAAAAGCTGCAGCTTCTCCTGCAACCTCTCCCAACCTCTATCAGGTAGCATTCCCCATAAACACCTTCACCGACTATCTGTTCCGTGAGGTGCGATTCGAGTCTGGCCTTTCTGACGTTTACCTTACATTCCGAATTCGATAGCTCCAGAACGGTTTCTGATTTCAGTATGTTTTCATCCTCAGTATCGCTGACAGCGACCTCAAGCAGTCTTTCCACGTCGCAATCTGCCTCACCCATGTAAAAGTAGTCGAAGTAGGGCGTGAGTGGCAGGGGATTTTCGATGACGCACGGGCCTCCTGCAACCCTTACAGCTTTTGTATTCTCAAGCATGGACAGCATTTTCGCAATTCTGAAGTAGTCTTCTTCGAACTGAACTGAAAACAGTATGACGTCAAAGTCCTTTATGTGCGTTCCCGTTTCGACGCTTCTCGTGCAGTCAAAGACGTCTCTGTAGAACCTCTCGCACACGAATCCTTCGGTTGAGTTGACCTCAGCGTAAATCTGCTGCAACCCGATGTTCGCTATTCCGCTTGCGTAGCTGCTGGGGTAAACTAACGCCACTCTTTTATCTCCCTTTCTCCACCTCTTGAACAGGGGGTTGTGTTCAGCGTGCATTTTACACTTCTCTGTCCTGTTTTCACCTTTCAACAGTGTTGTTTTTTTGGTGAAATTGCTAAAAACAGTTTGGATTGGAATGATGATCTGGAGTTTTTGAATGCTGTGTAACCGGGTAAGGCAGTGACTGCAGGTAAGGATGAAGTAAAAAGGTGGGCACGCCTCGGGTCGACCCACCTTACGGGGAGATGCCCTGCCCGGCTCCTCCTCCCCGCTACCCTGAAAGCGCCGAACGTCCGGGGTTAGCCTGCTCCCTTCCGGGCCTGGGCCGATTCCCCCGGCAAATACGGCGGACAATCCCTCCGGATAGCCCAGCCGTAACCGCCGACCCTTCAGGACGGGGACTCTACGGAGCCGGGTAAGGCGGAACTCCCCGCTTGGTGGGCCTTCCCTCGGCTTCGGCTCCCGCATACCGACGGTTTCGGGTCACAGGGGACGCCGAACCCCCCAGCCTAGCCCACCGGATATGTTAGCATTCAAGGTATTAAATACTTTCTGCTGAAAACATTTATGCGCAAGATGTTAATCGGCAAAAGAGCTGATCAGCGAAATCCTGAGCGAGTTCAAAACGTAATCAATAATCAGTAGTCCCTCGAAACGAGGTAATCCGCTATTCCCTCGAGTATATACCTCGCTCTGCTTTCCGGAAGCTTTCTGAGTTCCACCTTGCCCCTCTCTACGAACTCTCTTGCTCTCTTTCTGGCGTAGTCTATGGCTCCGCACTCCTCGAGCGTCTTCACTGCCTCTTCAATTTCACCTTTTTCAGCTCTCCCCTTTCCAAAAACCGGGATGTTTACGCCCATTTCAGAAGCTTTTATTACTATAAGCGTTTTCTTTCCCTCAACTATGTCACTGCCCCAGTCCTTTCCAATTTTTTCTCTTCCCACAAGGTCAAGAACGTCGTCGTGAATCTGAAAACCGATGCCACACTTCTCTCCAAAGTTCCAGAGGTGCTTCGCATAATCTTCTTTTCCCGCCAGCACTGCGGGTATTGCGCAGGAGCACGCAATTAAAGCGGCAGTCTTTTTTCTGACCATCTCAAGGTACTCCTCTTCGCTCACCTCACCGAGTTTCCTGCTCTCGAAGCTCATGTCTATGTACTGCCCTTCACATATCTCCACGCAAACGTCAGCGAGCATCCTGCACGCTTTCACAACGTTTTCGGCTGGATGTTCATCACCTGCAAGTATGCTGAAAGCTCTGGCAAACAGAGTGTCTCCGGCAAGTATTGCCGTTGGTTCTCCGTAAAGAGTATGCACGGTTTTTACGCCTCTCCTCATCTCGTCTCTGTCCATTATGTCATCGTGGATCAGCGTGAAGTTGTGTATCGTTTCAACTGCGACTGCAGCTTTTACTGCCCTGTTTTCTTCCATACCAACTGCTTCAGATGCCAGCAAACACATAACCGGTCTTAACCTCTTGCCCCCTGCATCTATCAGGTGTCTCGCAGCTCTGTAAAGTCCTTCAGGCTCTTTTACTGGAAGAAACTCGTCTATTGCCCTGTTTATTATTTTTCCCCTTTTCTTTACTTCTTCTACGATTTCCTTGTATTCTGGCATGGACTGACCTCCGGCATTCCAACATTTCAGCCTTTAACAGCACCACATTCTGATCTGGACTTCATCCTGTACTCCATCCACTCCTTCAGCTTTCCGGTGATAAAGACTTTCCCCTTTAGATCGTCAACCCTTCTTGATGACGTAAGAAACATGGCCACTCTGAGCCCCTGCAGGAAGTACTTGAGCTTTTCCACCACTTCACTGCTCGATATCGTTGCAGGCCTCAGGAACGGAAGAGCTGAGCTCGCAAGTCTGGCTCCGAGAGCTATGGCTTTTGCCACGTCAATTCCACTTCTGATTCCTCCGGTGGCTATTGTCGGCAAGACGTCGGAACAGTCGACAACGCAGAACGCCGTCGGTATTCCCCAGTTCCAGAAGTCCCTGCCAACATCCCTCCACAGCCCGCTGGTTCTGTAGACTTCAACTCCGCTCCAGCTAGTCCCCCCCTTACCACCAACGTCAATTGCCGAAGCTCCGGCTTTTTTCACGGCCAAAGCAACTTCCCTCGATATGCCGGCTCCCGTTTCCTTGATTATTACAGGAACTTTGAGGGATGAGCACACCTCTTCTATCGCGTTTAAACAGCCTTCAGCATTCGTGTCTCCTTCTGGCTGTATCGCTTCCTGCAGAAAGTTTAAATGGATTGCCAGAGCGTCGGCGTCTATCATTTCCACGGCTTTATCAGCAACCTCTAAATCCTCCAGGAGCTGAGCAACTCCTATGTTTGCGTAAATGAATGCCTTCGGTGCGTACTCTCTTACCACGCTGAAGCTGTCTGCGAGCTCCGGTCTTTCTATGGCTGCTCTCTGACTGCCGACGCCCATTCCAAGTCCAAGCTCTTCGACGGCAGCTGCGAGGTTTCTGTTAATCACCTTCGCATCCCTGTGCCCGCCTGTCATTGAAGCTATCAGTACAGGAGCTGAAAGTTTCTTTCCCAGAAACTCCACACCCGTGTCGATGTCCTCCAGATTTAGCTCTGGCAGAGCGCTGTGTATGAGCATGACATCTTCAAAGCCAGAATAGTCCGATTCAACCTTTTCCTGCAGGCATATCTTTATGTGTTCGAGCTTTCTGTTAGAGGTTTCCATCGTTCCACCTGCTAAGGCAGTATTCTCGTCCCGACTTCTTCGCCCTTCAGGAAGGCTGAGACGTTTCCTTCTTTCAACCCGCTAAATATAAACACTTCTGCTTTTCCAGCTATTTTTTCTATTTTCAGCAGTTTTGCAGCCATTCCTCCCGTAACATCTGAAACGTCCCTCTTAAGTCTGAACGTGTCGATTCTCCTTTTCACGTCTGACAGAGATACTTCCTTTAACGGCTCCCCGTCCATGAGGACTTCGGTGTTCGACGCAAAGCCAACCCTCTGCGCTCCGAACCTTTCCGCAAGCTCTACTGCTATGTCATCTCCTGAAAGAACTCCCCATTTTCCGTCTAAAAATGCGACATCTCCGTGTGTTACAGGGACGAAGCTTTCGAGAATTGTTTCCAAGAACTTTTCGTTAAACACGAGTTTTTTCCCTTCAACACGGAATGCTGAAAGGGGATGCAGGGGTACTGCTGGAATTCCGTTCTCTACAAGAGACCTGCAAACGATTTCGCACAGCCTTTCACACGCTAAATGCGTCTCTGCAACTCCCATCGGCGTGGGTTTTTCCAGCAGACCATGTTTTTCCACGTAGGGGTGACCAAAAGATCCGGCTCCGTGAACAAGAAGCAGCTCGTTACCGTTCTTCGATTCCGCCACCTCCCTCGCAATTCTGTTTATCACGTCCATTTTAGCAACGTCGAAAGCGCCTCTTCGCTTGTCCGTTATGAGTGCTCCACCGAGCTTCAGCACGATCCTCACGCTATCACCGAATTCTTTCGGTCTCCTGCCTGACACCTTCAAATTCTGGAGTTACCACAGCACACTTACCCAGCCTTTCGATTTCCCAGTCAATACTTTCAGCCTTTTCAGCCTTCCTGAGACTTTCCGGTATCAGGCCGAGAATGCTTCCACCCCCGCCGGCTCCGGTTATTTTTGCCGGTATTCCGAGTTTTTCGAGTTCTGCAATAATGCTGTCGATTCTGAACGTACTCACTCCAATAGCTTTCAGCATGCACTGGTTTGCCCCGAACAGGAAGTGCAGGGCTTTTTCGTCTCCCCTTTCAAGGGCTCTCTTTATTTCCAGAGTGACGCTGTCCATTGCCTCGAAAATTCTTTCCACGACACAGGGGTAAAGCTCTCTTAACTCAGCCACTCTGGCAACCATTTCGGACGTGACGCTGCTTTCGCCGCTGCTGATTACGAGCATTTTTGCCGAAAATTTAAACTCTTCTTTTTCGGGCATCAGCCACGCCCCTCCAAAGGTGGAAACGAAAGAATCGACGCCGCTCGCCCTGCCCTGAACTTTGAGCTCAACCTCTCTCGCAAGCTCGAAAATTTCCTCTCTGCTTAGTTTGAATCCGTATTCAAGTCCAAGAGCCGCCAGTGTGGAAACAGTTACCGCTGCTGAACTTCCGAGTCCCGAAGCAACTGGAATCTCACTTCTTATCCTTATATCCGGCGTTACCGTTTTTCCGCACTTCTCCTCGAATAGCTTTACAGCCCAGCTCACGTAGGGGTGGACTTCAAAGTCCAGACCGGTTTCTCCGAGTTCAGAGGAGATCCTCACTCTGGTCGATTTTCTTACATCGGAATAGCATCTCAGGTTAACTGCAGTAACGAGAGCGTGCTTTCCGTAAACCACTGAGTGCTCTCCGGAGATTATCACCTTTCCCGGAGCGGAGCAGATCATACTGGCTGGAGGCACTTCAAATCCTAAAAGCTATCGCAGCGTATCCGACCACCTGACTCTTGTCAGCCACATCACCACTCGTGGAGTAATCGACAAGCTCTGCCCTCGCACCTCTGGATTTTGCGTAGAGCATGGCAACAGCTATTGGACCAACGCCGCACACGCTCGCCTGCATGCTGTTCACCGTTAGGTAGAACTTCGACGTGTCCATGGAGAGTATCGATTCTATTACCCTCGCATCTCTCTCCCTGCACAGGTCATCGGGCAGGTAGTGGTGCATGTCGCTTGAAGCAATAACCACTATATCCCTCCCCGTCCTTTCCTGAGCTGTAAGTATCTCCGCTGCCACTTCTCTCGCCGTTTCTTCGTCCTGCAAACCCATGCATATCGGAACTATTCTGAAGTCGCTGCATATGTACTGCAGAAACGGTAGCTGAACTTCTATCGAGTGCTCGTACTTGTGGGCTATTTCGTCCCTGTCAACTATTATTCCGGGCATCGCATCTATGAATTCAACATCAGCTTTTACCT
>JALVYA010000169.1 GCA_027038095.1 Archaeoglobaceae archaeon | reverse complement strand
ATACTCGCAAGTTTTGGCGTTGGCGAGGAAGTTTCGGTGTTCTCCGATAAGACGACAATAACTGTCTCGAGAAACAGAAGCCTCGGAAAGGGGGGCTGGAGTCAGAACAGGTACAGGAGAAAGGTGCACGAGGAAGTGAGGAGAGTTTACAACGAGATAAAGGAGATTTTAGATGAAAAAGGTTTCGAGTACGAGGAAGAGGTCAGACACGGGTTTGGGGGAATATCCAAAGGTGTCATAACAGTGAACGCCCCGAAGGAGAGTGTACCGATTTCCTCATTCAAAACCGGAAACGTTCAGGTCAGGGTTGAAGCCGTAGAAAAGGACAGGATAGAGTACATACCCCTTTCAAAGCAAACGACCCACACGATAGTCGGGGTCGATCCCGGAACCACGACAGCTATAGCTGTTCTCGATCTCAACGGAAGGTTACTTGGCGTTAAAAGCAGGAAAAACTGGACTTCTGCGGAGGTCGTGGAGTACATCCTGTCCTTCGGCAAGCCAACGGTAATAGCAACGGACAAGTGCAATCCTCCAGAATTCGTCAGCAAGCTCAGAGCCAGCTTTAACTCGATACTCCACCTGCCCAGAGAAGACATGAGCGTTGAGAAGAAGAAGTACCTCGTAGCTCCGTTCAAGCAGAAGATATCCAACGATCACGAGAGAGATGCGCTTTCCGCGGCAATAGATGCCTACAACTCCCACAAAAACAAGCTCATGAACGTGGAAAAGAGAATACCTCCGGGAGTGGACGTAGATGCGGTGAAGGCTGGCATAATAAGAGGTCTGACGTTAAAAGAGCTCATCGAAAGATTACCCGAAAAAGAACAGGAGAAGAAAAAGAGAAAGGAAAAGACGCAGAAACCTGCAAACGCGGACGAAAAGGTGAGAAAAGCCTTGGAGGAGCTTGAGGAAGAGAACAGGATTTTGAAGAAGCAGGTAGAAGAGCTTAAAGAGGAAGTTGAGAGGCTGAGGAACAGGATACTCGCCATATCCAGAGAAGAACACATGAAGATAAGGAAAGATAACTACGTGAAGAGTCTCGAAAGCGAGCTGAAAGAGCTGAGAAAAGCTCTGAAAAAGAGAGACGAAACAATAGAAACGCTGAGAAAGAGAATAGATGTTTTAAAGCACATGAGAATACTCGAATTCAGCGGGTGGAAGAGTGTAAAGGTTCTTAAAAAGTTCACGAGAGACTGCATAGACGAGCTCGAAAGGTCTGTGGGCATAAACGAGGGAGACATAATCTACATCCAGAATGCTGCGGGTGGCGGAAAGGCTCAGGCTGAATACCTGTGTTCGAAGGGAGTTAAGGCAGTAATAGCAAACCCTGAGAAAATGGCTCATACAGCTCTTAGCGTTTTTGAGAGCGAGGAAGTACCACTTATAGACGAAAACGAGCTGGAATTGAAGGTTGCAGAGGACTTCGCAATGATAAACGTGCGGGAGTTCGAGAGAGTTTATTCAGAAAAAATCGACGAGATGAAAAAGAAGAAGCTCGAACATTTTGAAAAATTGATAGTCGAATATCAAAATAGATTTAAAGCCTAAGATAATTTCTTAAACATTATCAGTCTGTGGTGGAATGCATCTGGATGCAGTATCGCAGCAACATCCTCAATAACTTTATCCTCCTCACAGCTGTGCTGCCATATCCAGGGCTGCATTGCGTAAACCCTGTTGTCTCTGAACGGCTTTGTTTTTGCAAGTGCTGGAATCTGTTTGACTATGTCGCTTACGCTTTTAAGTGGAAATCCCATGTATATGGCTATGAAAACGTCAGCGTTTTCGGTCTTTTCAATTAGCTGTTCT
>JALVYA010000168.1 GCA_027038095.1 Archaeoglobaceae archaeon | reverse complement strand
ATAACCGCTGGATTCAGAGAGGCTGGAAAAGAGGGTGCGAAGCTCGAGAAGGAAATGGTGGAGATATGCAGGAAGTACGGCATAAAGCTCGTGGGTCCCAACTGTCTCGGAATAATAAACACGCACAACGGCTTAAACGCAACTTTTGCGAGCACGCAGCCAAAGCCCGGTAATATAGCCTTTCTAAGCCAGTCCGGAGCTTTTATAATCGCGGTAATGGAGTACTTCAAGAACACGAACGAGGGCTTCAGCAAAATCGTTTCCATGGGTAACAAGGCCGTTCTGGACGAAGCGGACATAATGGAGATGCTGAAAGGTGATCCGTACACTGACGTGATAATGCTGTACATAGAGGGAATAAACGACGGAAGAAAGTTCATGGATGTGGCTGAGAAGGTTGGAAAAGTGAAACCCGTTGTGGCAATGAAGAGCGGCAAAACAGATGCCGGAGCTAAAGCCGCGAGCAGCCACACTGGAAGCATAGCTGGAAGCTATCAGGCCTGTCTCGCAGCTTTTCGCCAGTCGGGCGTGATTCCAGCAGACTCTCCAGAAGACCTGTTCGACTTTGCAAGGTTGCTTTCCAAGTACAGGGAAGTTGAGGGGGGAGTTGCGATAGTAACGAACTCCGGTGGTCCGGGAGTTATGGCAGCAGATGCAATAGAGAGCTACGGGTTGAAAATGGCGTCTTTCAGCAAAGAGACGATAGAAAAGTTGAGGGAAATGCTCCCACCCGAGGCGAACATCTACAACCCCGTTGACGTTCTTGGAGATGCAGACGCTGAGAGGTACGTAAAAGCCATAGAGTGCGTGGCAGATGATGAGAACGTTGGAACGATTATAGCAATTACGGTTCCAACGGCGAGGCTGAGCTTCGAGGAGGCTGCAAGGTTCAGGATAAACAAACCCCACGTCATATGCTTTATGGGCTGGGACAAAAGCGATTTCTTCGACCCGGTCAGAGCTGTAAGAGCTCTTTCGTCTCTATACCAGTACTCGAAGTTCAGAAAGAGGGGTGAGAAAACGTACAGGGAGTTCAGCTTTGACAGAAACAGAGTCAGAGAAGCCATGAAATCCATAAATCCGTTCGACATACTGAAGGTTATTGGCGTTCCAACACCCGAATACGGTGTTGCGAGGACGGCTGACGAAGCTCTGGAGGTTGCAGACAGCATAGGTTATCCAGTAGCCATGAAAGTTCTGGGAGACATCATGCACAAAACCGATGTCGGCTGTGTGAAGCTGAACGTTAACAGGGATGAGGTTAAAAAGGCGTTTGTGGAAATAATCGCCAACGCTGAAAGACTGGGTGACGTGAGAATCGACGGAGTTTTGATTCAGAAAATGGTTGAAGGTGGCAGAGAGGTAATTGTTGGCATGAAGAGAGATGCGAGTTTCGGTCCTTTAATGATGTTCGGTCTCGGGGGAATTTACGTTGAAGTTTTCAGAGATGTTACTTTCAGAATCGCACCTGTCAGCGAAGAGGATGCGATGGACATGATAAGAGAAGTTAAGGCGTATAAACTGCTCAAGGGTGTTAGAGGAGAGAAACCGAGCGACATAAAGTCGATTGCGGAAGTGATAATGAAGCTGTCTCAGCTCAGCCTCGAGTTTCCGGAAATAGTGGAAATGGAAATCAACCCCCTGAGAGTTTTTGAGAGTGGATGCAGTGCTCTTGATTTTAAGATCAGGCTTAAGAGTAAGAGGTAGCTTGAGAGGTGGTATTATGAAAAATTTGCTCGTTTCATCCATAGATGAGTATTCCGGAAAAAGCGGGATCATAGCAGCTCTTGGAGAAATTTTTCGTGAGAAGGGTCTGAAAGTCGGTTACTTCAA
>JALVYA010000167.1 GCA_027038095.1 Archaeoglobaceae archaeon | reverse complement strand
ACCTGAGCGATGAGTTAAAAAAGGCTCTGGAATACAGAAACATAAAAAAGCTCTATCCCTTTCAGGCTGAAGCGATAGAGAGGATAAAAAGTGGTGAAAACGTCGTTATAACAGCTCCAACGGGTTTTGGAAAGACTGAGGCATTCATACTGCCGATTATTGACGTTTTGAGAGAAGGCGAGAAAGCCCTCGTAATCTATCCGACGAAGGCACTTGCAAGAGACCAGTACAGGAAAATCTCGTACTACGCCAGCTTTCAGGGACTGAAAGTTGTTAAATTCGACGGAGATTCGAATCAGGACGAGAGAAGAGCAGTCTTCTCGGGCAGAGCTGATGTTGTTCTGACGAACCCGGACATGGTGGATTACCACCTGAGGAACACCGGAGCTTTCAGAAACTTTCTCAAAAATCTCCGATTCATCGTCGTTGACGAGTTTCACACCTATTCGGGAATACTCGGAACGAACATGCACTACCTGCAGCTCAGAATCAGCAGGTTTGCAGACTACAGCGTTGTTTGCTCCTCCGCCACCGTAGCAAATCCTGTGGAGTTTGCTGAAGAGCTGTTCGAAAGGAAGTTCAGACTCGTGAGCGGGAAGCACAGAAAGGCGAGAATGCACTTTATAATGAGGCTATCTCCCTCCATCTACTCATCAGTTGTTGAGGTGGTTTCAGCTCTGAGAGGACACAAGGTTCTTGTGTTCGGAAACTCCTACAGGTTCGTGGAAACCGCTGCATGGGTTCTCAGGCAGAGGGGAATACCGGCTGAAGTTCACAAAAGCGGTCTGACGAAGGAGAACAGAGAGAAAGTTGAAAGGGCGTTTAAAGAGGGCAAGCTCCCGGTTGTTGTTTCCACTCCAACTCTCGAGCTGGGGATAGACATAGGGGATGTTGACGCTGTTGTTTCTGAACTCGTGAACTACTCAACTTTCCTTCAGAGAGCGGGAAGAGCTGGAAGAAAGGGACAGGAGAGTGTTGGAGTCGTGCTCATGAGAGAAGAAGACACTATAGCCCAGTACTACAGATCCAGGCCGGAAGAGTACTTCAGGGATTACGTGCACTGCTACATTGAGAAGCTGAACGAGGATTTGATGAAGTACCAGCTGCTCTCCATGTGTCTGGAGAAGCCTTTGAGAGATGAGGAAGTTAGAGAGGAGTGGAAAAAAGTCCTGAACTGGCTCGCTGATAACGGTTACCTGAAGAAGGTGTTTTCGGAATACATCGCCACGTCTAAAGCGAAGGAACTCCTGAAAGCTTTCAGCCTCAGGGGAACGGGTGATCGCGTTAAAATCGTCTGCGAGGGGAAGGTGATAGGTGAAAGAGTACTGCCACTCGCCGTAAAGGAGCTGTTTCCCGGTAGCAAGATAATTCACGGTGGCGTTAAGTACAGGTGCCTGAGTCTGGATCTGAAGAGGAAGGAGGCTGCCGTTGAAAGGTGTCCGAAAAACGAGATGAGGGAGATGACAGACCCCCTCTACACGTCCATCCCCGTTCTCAAAAAGGTTGAGATTGTCTCTTCTGATCGTTCTGCCGTTTACTGCTCCCTTGACATAACGATATCGGTTTTTGGTTACGTTGTAAAGGACGTTTTCAGTGGGGAAAAAATAGGAACGAGGCACATAGAGCCAGTATCTTACACATTTCCGACGAAGGGGTTTTTGCTTTCGGCACCTTTCCCGGATCCGAAAGATTACGAGGACTACTACGCCGGAAGCTTTCACGCTCTGGAACACGTGCTGATAGAGGCGAGCGACGCTCTCACCGGCGGGGGGAGTCAGCACATGGGCGGAATATCCACTCCAGAGGGGGACATTTTCGTTTACGACGCTGTCAGAGG
>JALVYA010000166.1 GCA_027038095.1 Archaeoglobaceae archaeon | reverse complement strand
AGCCTGTGAGGTGGTGGTATGAGGATATTTGCGGTGGCGGATATACACAACAGGGATGTTGGGAAGCTAGAAGTGGAGGATGTTGACGTTGTTATCGTTGCGGGAGACTTTACGAACGCAGACGGGGTTGATTTCGCAAAAGAGACAGTTAAAAAGCTCGAAGAAAACTTTCCGGAAGCTAAGATACTCGCAGTACCGGGAAACATGGACGTAAAGGAAGTTTTAGACTTTCTTGAGGAAAAGGGAGTTTCGATTCACGGAAAAGTGGTTGAGGTTAACGGAGTTAAAATCGGGGGGCTTGGCGGTAGCAACATAACCCCGTTTAGAACTCCGTTCGAACTCGAAGAAAATGAAATATTGGCTGCCCTTGAAGGTCTGGAGTGCGATATTGCTGTGATACACACACCTCCGTTTGGCTACTACGACTGGATAGCCGGAGCTTCTGTGGGTAGCAGAGCGGTGAGAGAGTGGATGGACAGGAAAAAGCCAAAACTGCTCATATGCGCTCACATTCATGAATACGAGGGAACTGCCAGGGTTGGGGATACGCTAATAGTCAAACTCGGGGCCGCCATGAACGGCAGGTGTGCTATAATAGATGTCGATGACAGGCTAAATGAAGTAATCGTCAGATTTGAGAAAATCTGAGATTTTTATTTTTACATTTCGGCGATAAATTAAGTCTGGTTGACGTGCAACAGTTGTAATCTACAGAGCTGTAAATTAACCAAAGTAATATTAATGCATTAAAACATCTAAATTTACATTAACCATGAAGGTCTGCATAGTCAGTGCCTGCCTCCTCGGAATACCCTGCAGGTACGACGGAAGGGCTGTTGCTGATCTGAGTGAGGAGTTTAAACGGATGAACTACCTTCCCGTACCCGTCTGTCCGGAACAGCTTTCAGGTCTTCCAACTCCGAGAGAGTGCTGTGAAATAGCTGGAGGGGATGGATTTGACGTTGTTTCAAACAAGGCAAGGGTTGTTACAAGAACGGGCAATGACATAACGGATTACTTCATTCGGGGAGCTGAACTGACGTATAAAATATGCAGAACGGTTGGAGCAGACGTGTTTTTTGCGAAGAACTTCAGCCCCTCGTGTGGCGTCGATATGATCTACGATGGCAGCTTTACGGGTAATAAAAAGAAAGGAGCTGGTGTAACATCAGCTTACCTGAAGGAGAAGGGAATAAGGGTTTGTTGTGTGGACGCATTGGGCACATTGGCCGAGAACAGTAATAGGTGAATGAAATTATAAAATATTAAAATAAATAAAAATTAAAAATTTCATGAACTGTTTACAGGTATCGGGAACTGCGGTGGAAATGGCTTGTGGTAGTAGTGAATGAGTATAAAGTTATGCCCGTGGCAATCCTGACAGTCCACGTTATGCGGCGAGTGTATTACGAACACGTTTCCGTGGCTCGGCGATACAGGGTTTGGATAACCGTGGCAGGCTCCGCAGTTTTTCATGCTCGCAGTGGATATCGTCCTGTGGCAGAATGAACAGTCACCCTTCTTTGCCCATGTCGTATTGTGGTGCAGCGCAGCCAGATATGCGTCTATCTGCTTTCTCGTTTTGTTTAAAACTCCGGGAACGTGGCAGTATATGCAGTACTTTGTTGCGTTCAGGTGCCCCGGTATTTTGTTGACCTGTGGAATGTACTGCGTTTTCGGATTGTAGTGACATCCCAGACATTCGCCGCCTATCGGTTTTATCACCGCAGCCTTCACGGTTTCGTTTGTCCTGTTAACGGCTTGGTTGGTACTCAAGTTTGCTTTTGCTGGAATTTTTACAGTTGCTTGTGGTGGTGCTCGAATCTGTTTCGTCTGAACACACATGGAGGTTAAGGCACCTGCTGAAATTATTGTAAAAACAAGTAAAAAAATAACAGCCCTCATGGCTCTAAACTAAAACGGTTAGATCTTGCTGAGTTTGCCTGTAGCTGGCTCGTAAACTGCAAGCGGGGTCGTCTTGTTCACGTACTGGTTGGCAGCGCTGTGCAGCTGGGCAATTGGCTGGGTGTGGCACGCAGTACAGTAAACGCCCTTCGGCAGGTGAACTTCAACGTAGTTCGTAACGGGCTTGACGGGGTTCTTCGGGTTGTGGCAGAGCATACATGGCGGCTCACCGTTCGGAGCTTTTGGTATGTGGACATGCGTTCCCGTACCGTGACAGACAGAACACTGCAGGTTTATCGTACCCGGACCGCAGTGGATCTTGTGCGGATCGCTGCCGTGGCACTTTATACAGCCGTTTGGATCCTTGTGCGCCTGATAATCAGCAGCCTTTGTGTGACAGAGCAGACAGTTGACCTTTGCACTTGAAGTTGCAGCCTTTACTGTTGCTGTTGCTGTTGTCGTGGGAGTTGGCGTCGGAGCTGGCGTGGCCGTCGGTGTCGGCGTGGCAGTTGGAGTTGGCGTTGGGGTTGGCGTGGCCGTAACATTGGGTGTAGTTGTTTTCTGCTGAGCACAACCGGCAACAAATCCAGATACCAACAACACCACTGCTATTAACAATAACATGAGTTTACTTTTCATTGTCATCCCTCCATTCCGGGCACTTTTTTGGAGAACAGTATATTTTAGTCTTTCGATTTTGAGAATAGAGGAAAAAACCATGCTCATCTCTCGGATTCAACATTAACCGAAGTTATCGCCTTTCAGAATTTCCACGCAATTCGAAAAACAGGAAAAAATAAGATATCACAAATATATTAAAACCAAAAATGGACTAAGTCAGTACCACATCAAGATAAAACCGTTAAATCTATTAATTTTGTGAAATTGCATTCTCAAATGTTTCCGGAAATAGAGATGATCCGGATAAAAAGGAAGAAACTCGGACTGACCCAGAAAAAACTCGCTGAGCTTGTCGGCGTGAGTCAACCACTCATAGCGAGAATCGAGTCCGGGGATTTTGACCCGAAGTTATCTCTCGTCAGAAAGATATTCGAAGTTCTCGAAGAAGTCGAGGGGAAGGCGATAAACGCTGAGAAGATTATGAACTCGCCGGTAAAGGTGGTTGAGGCGGGTACGAGGCTAAAGGAAGCAGTGGAGATGATGATGAAGGATGGGATTTCGCAGATGCCCGTAGTAAAGGACGGAAAAGTCGTCGGAAGCATTACCGAAAGTGGAATTGTAAAGGTAATGCTTGAAAAAGGAACGGCGGCGGGTAATATTAAGGTTGAGGAGTGTATGGAACCACCTTTTCCGGCAATCTCGAAAAGTGAGTGTCTGGACACGATTTCAAAGCTTCTGCTAAACAGTCCGGCTGTTATTGTTGGAGAAAACGGAGATTTGCTTGGAATAATAACGAAACACGACGTTATGAAGGCTTTAAGGTTCTGATTGAATTAGTCAATTAGCCATCAATCGACAGGTTCAATATCCATGAAGGTTACGGTTGTTTAAATGATAAGATTTGCGCATATTGCAGATGTACATCTCGGATACAGACAGTACGGAAGTGAAGAGAGAGCAATAGATTTCGCTCAGGCATTCATGAGAGCCATAAAAAAGGCTCTCGAAAGTAAAGTTGACTTTATTCTGATAGCGGGGGATATCTTCCACAGAAAAAGCGAAATGGATCCCCTGACGCTGACTCAGGCCATAAAAGTGCTTGAAAAGGTAAAAAAGGCTGGAGTACCCGTTTTTGCTGTTGAAGGCAATCACGATTCAGCTTACTTCAAAGAGACCTTCTCATGGCTCGATTACCTGGCTCAGCAGGGATTGCTCGTCAACCTCAAGCCGCGATTTGAGGATGGAATTGTTGTCGAGGAGTGGGACGGAAAAAGCGGAGCTTACGCCGATCTGGACTGCGTGAGAATATACGGAATGAAGTACTACGGTTCGATGACTGAAAAAGTTCTCGAAATGTACTCTAAAAAGATAAGAAGGATGAAAAACGGACTGAACATCTTCATGGCTCACGCCGGAATTGAAGGGTACGTAAAAATACACGGATGCGTGCCGTCAACGAAGTTCCACAGGCTGAACGTTGACTACGTGGCTCTGGGGCACATTCACAGGAGTTTTGTTGAAGGAAAGATTCACAATCCCGGCAGTCTCGAAGTTTGCGACGTGTCCGAGCTTGGATTTGACAGAGGATTCTTTCTCGTGGACTGGGATGGAGAGCTGAAAGCTGAGCTCATCAGAGTTCCGGCAAGAGATTTCGTTGTCGTAACGCACGAGGTCAGAAAGGAGAGCGACGTTAAGGGGCTGAAGGAGAAGCTTTCAGTCAGAGCGAAAGAGCCGGTGGTGTACATAAACCTGAAGTGCTCGAGAAGCATGAGAAAATTCCTGGATGAAGAGGTTGTGAAGAGTTATGCGTCTCACCTCTCTCCACTTCTGGTTAAGGTGAGGTGGGAAGTAACAGATGACTCTTTCAGACCCCTGACTTCAGACGTCAGCAGAGAAAGCATAGAGCTGAAAATCCTCGCCCAGCTCCTCGAAAACTACGACTACGGCAGGATAGAGGAGGAGGTTGTGAAGCTCAAAAACGCGTTTTCAACATCCTTTGACGTGAAGAGGGTGGACGAATTCATAGACGGTTTGCTGTTTGGCAGACACGCAGACAGACCCACAGGTAAATCGACTGGTAGTTGGGACAGAGAGACAGATCGTGAAGACAGCAAGGACAGGAGTAAAAATAAAGACATGAAAGATGTAAAAACTAAAGAAAAAGACAGAAAAGAAATTGAATACAGCAGGGCAGGTAAAACAAGAACAGAAAGAAAAGAGATACGCACAGAACACGAAGAGGAGGAAGTCTGGGACTGGAGGAAGGCTTATGATACTGGAGGTAAGACTCGTAAACGTTAAGAGTCACAGAGACACGGTTTTGAAGTTTACAGAGGGGGTAAACGCAATTCTCGGAGATAACGGTGCCGGCAAAACTACGGTGATTGAAGCTATAGGTTTCGCAGTCTTTGATTCTCTGCCGTACAGAATGAGCGAATTTCTCAGGAGAGGTGAGAAAAGAGGGGAAGTACGGGTTAAACTGCTGGGAGCTGACGGAAGACTTTACAGAATCGTGAGGAAGTTTGAAGAGAACAAAACGACACTTTACTGCGTTGAAGATCTGGAGCTTGGCAGAGTTGCTGAGGGGAGAGAAGAAGTTCTGAGCTGGGTAAAGGAGAACTTCGGATTCGAAAACGCGAAAATGATGTTCGAGAACGTAATAGGGGTAAGGCAGGGAATGATGGTCTCTCACTTCCTGAGTTCTGCCAACGTGAGGGATGCCGTTTTCTCACCCGTAATCGGCGTGGAAAGCTACAGAAAGGCTTTCGAAAAGAGCAGGGAGTACGAGAACTACCTGAAGGACAGAATGGAATCCCTCAAAAACAAAATAGTTGAACTAAAAAAAGACGCTGAAAGGTTGAAGGAGAAGAGAGAGGAACTGAGTAGAGTTAAGGAAGAAAGGAACGAACTCGAGTCTGAACTTGAGGAGAAGAGGAAGAAGCTCGAAAAGCTCGAAAAGAGAATCGAAAAGCTCGAAAAAATAAGAGACGAAATATACGGGCTGAACCTCAAGCTGAGCGAATTGAGGGGCGAGGAGAACAGGTTGAGAGGAGAAGTAAACAGACTCGAAAAAGAGCTCGAAAAGATAAGGGAAGCTGAAGAGAAAATGAAAGAACTTGAGCCTGTTTTAAAGGAGTGCGAGGAACTTGAGAGGAGAATGGAGGAACTCGAAAACTACGGAAAGAAGCTGGAGGATGAGTACGTAAAGCTCATAAGAGAAAAGGAGAAGGCAAAAGGAATTTCAGAGAGGGTCAAAAAGCTGAGGTCTGAAGTGAAGGACATAGAAGAGCTGAAGAGGCAGGTGGAGTTGCTGAGATCCCTCGCAGAAAAAGAGGAATCGCTTGGAGAGGAGCTGAACAGAATTGCTGTGGCAGAAGCGAAGCTCGCAGAAATTGTAAGACGGATAAAAGAGCTGGACAGGGAGCTGAAGGAAAAAAGAGGAAGAATCGAAAAAGAAAAGGAGATAAAGGAAGAGCTTAAAGCCGTAAAGGAGAAGCTCGAAAAGCTCGGCGACGTTGAGGAAAAGAGAGAAAACGTCCTCAAAAAGAAGAACACAATCGAGGCAAGGCTCAGAATGGAAAAGAGAACCCTTGAAGAAATGGTAAAAGGAATATGCCCCGTTTTGAAGGAGGAGTGCAGGAGAATACTCGAAGCGGGAGAAACGAAGAAAAAGGAGATTGCTTTACTTTTAGAGAAGTTCAAAGAAGTTAACTCTGCACTCGAAAAGCTAAACAGGGCGATTGAAATCAAAAAAGAACTTGAGAAGAAAGCATCATCTCTCGAGGTGGAGCTGAGAGCTATTGAAGAACTGAAGAAGGAGATGGAAGAAAAAAGAGAACTGCTGAACAATCTTAAAGCAGAGGTAAAATCGTTAAAGGAAGTCGTTGATAAAAAAGAAGAGGTCAGGGCAGAATTCGAGAAAGTGGAGGGTTCCAAGTCGAAACTGATGGAGGTTACTGAAAAGCTCAGACAGAAGGAACTTTTTGCTGAAGAACTCAAAGAGGCAGAAAATACGCTCGGTGAACTGCTGGAAAGCGTAAGAAGACTTCCCGAAGTTGAGGACAGGCTGAAAGAGGTTAAAAAAGAGATGGACTCCATCAGGCTAAAGCTTAAAGAGCTGAAGCCAGAGGTAAACGAATACCATGTCCTGAAGAACCTCGTTTCGGGCAGGGAAAAAATTGAAAGTGAACTCAAATCCGCGAAAGAGGAGCTCAGAAGTATTATGGAAAACGTCCGTAAAATAGAAGAAGAACTCGAAAAATTAAAGGGCGAGTTTTCCGGTGAAGAGCTTGAGGAGCTCACCAAATCCGCGAAAAGTCTGAGAGACGAGTGTTCGATTCTGCAGGGCAGGATTGACGAGCTGAACAGGAGGTCTGAAAAGCTTGAAAAAGAGATATCAGAGCTATCTGGAGTGGAGGAGAAACTCGAAGAGGTTAAAAGCGAAAAAGAGAGGTTCGAGAAGAAGTACCGGTTTATAAAAGACCTGAGAGAAATTTTCAAGAGAGCCGCTCCAAGCATCGCAAAGGCTTATGCAGATGCCGTATCTGTTGAAGCCAACAGGCTGTTCTGCGAGCTCATGGACGATTATTCGTGGGAGCTCAGGTGGTGTGAAGACTACTCGATAAAAGCTGTTTACAGAGGAAGGGAAATAGAGTTTTCACAGATGAGCGGTGGAGAGCAGATGTGTGCCGCCATAGCCGTGAGGCTTGCACTGCTGAAAATACTCTCTTCGGCGAGCATAGCCTTCTTTGACGAACCAACGCAGAACATGGATGAAGTGAGGAGGAGAAACCTCGCATCCCAGATTTCGAGGGTGGAGGGTTTCAGGCAGATATTCGTGATAAGCCACGACGACAGTTTCGAGGAGGTTGTTGAGAACGCCATCAAGCTCAGAAAAGAGAACGGCGTGACGGTTGTTGAGTAGAAGTTTCTACAAAACTCGTGCTGGTTTAAATCTGGCACAACGAAAACGTGAAATCAAAAACCAAAAACGAATTTAAGCCGAAAGAGAGATAAAAATCCATGCAGGTCACAGTCGTTTACGATAACGACGCTGCTGAAGGTCTGATTCCGGGCTGGGGCTTCTCCTGCTACATCCGGTGCAGTATCAGAATTCTGTTCGACACCGGGTGGGACGGTGATATACTTCTGCACAACCTGGAAAAGCTCGGAATAGACGATTTCGATGTCATTGTTCTGTCTCACCAGCACTGGGATCACATTGGAGGCTTAAACCACGTCATTTCCAGAACCTCATGTGTTTGCGTTCCGGAAACTTTTTCTCCAAACTTAAAAAGAGAAATAGCAAGAAAATCGGAGCTCGTAGAGGTTGGAAGTCCTGTCAGACTTGCAGAAGATGTTTACTCGACAGGAGTTTTGAGTGCAGGAATACCCGAACAGTCTCTTGCTGTCAGAACTGAGAGGGGCTTTTTAGTCATCACCGGATGTTCGCACCCGGGACTCGATACCATACTCGCAACAGTGGAAAGCTTTGGAGAGGTTTACGGAGTTCTGGGTGGTTTTCACGGTTTCAGCAGAACGGGTATTCTGAAGAAATACGGGCTTGTTGTTCCCTGCCACTGCACGGTGTTCAAGGACGAAATACTGAAAATGCCAAATTCAAAGAGGTGTTACGCTGGCTGTTCCATCCTGCTGTAGCTGTGTTACTGGAGTAACGACCGGGTGGTCGGAACGCTCGAAAAGCAATCTATATATCTCATAAACATTCACCTGCTATAAATGGACAAATTGCTGACCCTTGTCAAAAAGGGCGAAGGAGAAAACGTGGAATTCAAGGAGTTTTTAAGCTCTTACCACCTGAAGGAGGGTAGATTCCAGTCTTTAGCCTGTCAG
>JALVYA010000165.1 GCA_027038095.1 Archaeoglobaceae archaeon | reverse complement strand
TGCTGAGAAAGCACATGCACGACGTTGAGGGCAGGCTAATAGCAAAACTGCTCGATAAGAACTTCAACGTCGTAAAGGAAGTGCCCGTCAGAGACCTCGTGAAAGTTCTCAAAACGAACAGCACGAAAGTTTCGAGCATAGTTTTTGATGGCGTTATAACGCAGAGAGTTATAGACCTTGCAGCCAAGAAGGATATTTCCTGTCTGGTTGGAGTTAGGCTTGGTAGCGTTGTTAAGGTACCGACAGCGGTGAGAATCATCACCTTTGATGAACTTTAAAGATTACTTTTTAATTATTTTATTTTTTTGTTGTTTTTATACGCTGCAGTTTTTTAGAAATTAAATACCGAAATTTCAATCCATTTTAAATCCACTTAAATCACTTCAATTCAGCTAAAAAAGACCCAGAATTTTATCGATGTCTATCCCCATGTTCTCGAGTTTTTTCTTCGCTCTGCTGAATGTCGTGTAACTGTAGGTCTCGCCAGAAACTTTTGATAGCAGTGCCTGAAATTCAGAGGAGCTCAAAACAGACCTGATGAAATCGGATATCGTGCTTCTATCTACGACCCTTACGTCGAGTTTTGACTTGACCTTTCCATCATCCGAGAAAACAAGAGCTTTATTTTTCCAGCATTTCTCGCACTCTGAGACGAGTATCCCGTACTTTCCGTTTTTGAACTGGGCTTTCTGGTACATAACTCCGCCACAGTCGCAGAATCCACCGAAGAGCCTGCAGTTAACTCTCTTACCGGATATCGTTTTTCCGTCAAACACTATGCTGTTCAGAGGTTCTATGATGATGACATCTCCGTCTCTGGGTTTCTCAAAAGACTCCATGTCTACCCCCTGAACAGCTTTACAGAGCTTTAAACCGGAATCACTCTCTTTACCTCAGGCACCTTCTGCTTTAGCCTCTGCTCCACGAACATGCCAAGAGTGAACTGGGACATAGGACAGCCGTGACACGCTCCGAGGAGCTGAACGAGCACGATGCCTTTCTCCTCGTCAACGTCGATAACCGCAATGTTTCCACCATCCTGAACGAGCACGGGCCTTATTTCTTCGTCAATAACTCTTTCAACTCTTTCTCTTAGAGATGAGTTTTTGTCTCCACTACCCTCTTCCATACTCGCTGCTTGGCTTACACTTATTTAACGCTTGCTCTAATTTTCTGACGTGAAAGCGCTCAGGGTGAACAAAAAGGATGCTGGAAAAGCGGTGGAACTGGCGGAAATACTGAATTTAAGGGATAAAAAAAGGCTGATAGTCTCCAGAGGCGATCAGGTGGAAATACCAGTCGTAGAGTGCGATCTGGTATCTCTGAAATCCCTGAAGGAGATGGCCGAATTTGAGTTCGAAATCGTAGAACAGCAAAAACCCGTTTACGCAAGAGCCAGAAACCTGAAAGATGCTTTGAAACAGAAACTTCCGGAAAGTGAAATGAAAAAACTGGAAAAACTCATACCCTCAGCTTACAAGGTAATCGGAAACGTCATACTCGTTAAAATGCCGGAGGAGCTCAGAGATTACGCCCGCCTGATAGGGGAGACTCTGCTCGAAATAAACCCTCACTGCAAATCGGTGTGGTGGGACAGGGGTAAGAGGGGCATGCTCAGAAAACCGGATGTCGAGCTTATTGCCGGGAGCGGTGGAGAGACCGTTCACAGGGAGTGGGGATGTCTGTACAGGTTTGACGTGTCGAAGGTCATGTTCAGCCCCGGAAATCAGGCTGAGAGGATGAGAATGGGAACAATTGTTGGAAACGAAGTGGTCGTTGACATGTTTGCCGGGATAGGGTACTTCACGATCCCAATGGCAAAAAAAGCAAAGGTTTACGCCATAGAAATCAATCCGGACTCCTATCATTACCTGATTGAAAACATAAAGTTGAACGAAGTTGAGGATAGAGTAATTCCGGTGCTCGGAGATTCGATGTTCGTAACTCCGGAAAGAGTTGCTGACAGAGTTGTGATGGGACACATAAACTGCCACGAGTTTTTACCGGTGGCAATAAGGGCTCTGAAGGGAAAGGGATGGATTCACTACCACGAGTCCGTACCCGAAGCCGTTCTGGAGAGGCCTGTAAGGAGAGTTATCTCAGCAGCCAGAGCCGAAGGAAAAAACGCAAGAATAGAGTGCGTAAAAAAGGTTAAAAATTACTCTCCCGGCGTTATACACGTGGTGGTCGATGCCTACATATATTGAGTCAGTTTACAGTCAGCAATCCACTGTTAACTCAAAAGTTTTTCTACAACCCCGAGCAGGAATTTTGCCAGCCTCACTTCATCTTCTCTGCTCTTCATCAGTATGTTCGTCTCTTCGTGCCTGTAACTGCACCTGTCACCGCTGTGAACGACTATCAGATCCAGAAAGTCCGAGTAAAATTCTGCAACGCCGTTTGCAGATACCTCCAGACCCTTCGCCCTCATGAGCTTTGCAGCCGGACCACTCACGGGCTTACCTTTTACTATGGGTGACACGGCAATCACGACTCTGTCTTTCAGAAGTTTTCTCACGCCTTTAACCTCAAGTATCGGCAGTATGCTCGTTACCGGGTTGCTCGGGCCTATGACCACAGCGTCGCTGTTCTCCATGGCTCTGCGTGCGTCTTCGGTGACGACAGCTTTTTCAATCCCCCTGAACTCCACGTCCTCCACTTCGGGTTCGCCCTTCCTCAAAACCCAGAACTCCTGAAAGTGCATCCACCCCTCCGGGGTTTTAACGTACGTTTTAACCTCTTCTTCACACACCGGCAGGATTTCAGCTTTGACCTGAAAAGAGTTTTTTACGACCCTCGTAGCCTGAGTCAGCGTGTACCCCTTTCTCAGAAGTTCGCTCCTCGCTATGTGTGTTGCCCTGTCGATGTCACCTATCATCAGCCCCTCGTCAAAGCCGAGCTCCTTTAACCTCTCGTGAGTCACGAAGGTGTCTCCTTTCACACCCCACCACTTTTCGTCGTCTATTACGCCAGCTATTGCGTAAATAACGGAATCTATGTCCGGACACAGCTTATTTCCAGAAATCCAGATGTCTTCAGCGACGTTCACGACTACGCTGAAGTGTGGATTCAATGCGGAGTAGCCTCTGAGCAGCTTCGGAGTTCCTGTTCCTCCGGAAAGAAAACACAGGTCGTAATTTTTACACTCAACCATTGCGGTTTACCAGACTTTCAGAAATTATAAACTCTTCACATTCCCTTCGAGTTCCCACCACGAGCTTTACCTCCGGCTTCACCTTCGAGCCTATTTCCACGACACCGTAAGCCCTCACCCTCTCCCCGGCAAACGCCTGACCTGCGTAGGTGTGGGTGAAGGAGAGAACCTCTACCGACGAGAGACTCAGAACGTCGTCTAATTTAATTTCAGTTTCATCTTCATCTGTATCAAAGAGCTCTGCATGGACGAACTCAACGTCCTCGAGCGGGTACCTTGCGGGGTAGTCAAACACCGCTGAATCGTCTGCAAGCCTTCCCGTTATCTCAGCCATGCCGGCTTTAATTCCCGAAAATTCTTCAAATTCGTAAATCCTGTCGTAGTCTCTGACGTAGAGCAGATCGAAGTAAGTATCTCCGATAAAAGCTCTGTGAAACTTTCTTTCTTCGTGCATGACGAACGTGTCGAAGTCTATTGCCGGCCTTCTTTTCCTGTATATTTTTTTCCAGCAGTCCTCGTCTGGCTGGGAGAGAACGCCCCTTTTCACACCTCTAATCAGCTCTTCTCTCGCCCTGAACCACCAGTCTCCGTAAACCACGAAGTCAACGTCCGAATCCTCTCTGTTCAGACCGATCAGCCGTGAGCCGGTAACGCCCTTGTGCGACGGTGGAACCCTGAAAAACTCGTAAACTTTTTTCGCAACGCCATCCTTTTCAACAATCCCGGGCGTTAACTCTTCCGGCTTTAAAACTTCAACTTCACTGGCTGGAAGGTAAAAAATGCCTCCTCTTTCGTACTCCCTGAAAAACTCCAGTGCCTGCTCGTGACTCAGCTTTACGTAATTTCCCCTCACCTCCAAATTTTCGTTTGAAACCATTTCAGCCGGAGCGTACCTCAGCAGGCATTTAACTTCAGGGTAGTTGAAGTAAGAAACGACCGAAAAGTAGCAGTCCCTGAACTTCACGAAATCCCTCAACCTCACGGGCTTTTCAGGTTTCATTTTCTGCTGCTCTGTGCGGTCAGTTTAATACTGTTGTCGATGCTGTGTGTCCAGTTGGTGATTGCATAATCCACATAAGTACGGTGGCAAAACAACCTACAACGATCGACCAGCATTTCAGGCGATTTCGAAACCCGAACAGCGGGATTTGTTCCGCAGAGCAAGAACAAGGTTTAAATTATGCAGTTATTCCGTCAGCCTATGAAACACGAGAAGAACGAGAAAAAGATACTGCTTGACGAGAACGAAATGCCTAAAGAATGGTACAACATAATCCCGGACCTGCCGGAACCCCTGCCTGTTCCGCTGCATCCGGTTACAGAAGAGCCCGTAAAGCCAGAGGATCTGGAGCCAATATTCCCGAAAGCTCTGATAAAGCAGGAAATGAGCAGTGAAAGGTGGATTAAAATTCCGGAGGAGGTAAGAGACGTTTACAGAATCTGGAGGCCAACACCTCTCATCCGGGCTGAAAGGCTCGAAAAGGCGTTGAAAACTCCGGCGAGGATATACTTCAAGTACGAGGGTGCGAGCCCTCCGGGAAGTCACAAGCCGAATACTGCAGTAGCTCAGGCATACTACAACGCTGAGGAAGGTGTCGAGAGACTAACAACTGAAACCGGAGCCGGTCAGTGGGGATCTGCTCTGTGCTTTGCGTGCAGGCTGTTTGATTTGAGGTGCATGGTTTACATGGTAAAGGTCAGCTACATGCAGAAGCCGTACAGGAGAGTTTTGATGGAAACGTGGGGTGGAGAAGTCGTACCCTCGCCGTCAGAAAGGACAGAGGTCGGAAGAAAAATCCTGAGTGAAGACCCGAACAATCCGGGAAGTCTGGGAATTGCGATAAGCGAGGCAATAGAAGATGCAGCAAAGCACGAGGACACGAAGTACAGCTTGGGCAGCGTTCTGAACCATGTTCTGATGCACCAGACAGTAATCGGGCTGGAGGCAAAAAAGCAGCTTGAAATGGTTGACGAAAAACCGGACGTAATAGTGGGCTGCGTCGGTGGAGGAAGCAACTTCTCGGGACTCTGCTACCCGTTCGTGAAAGATGCCGAAAAGGAGGGAATTGAAATAATTGCCGTTGAGCCAAAGGCATGTCCAACTCTGACAGGTGGGGAGTACAGGTACGACTACGGAGACACAGCAGGTCTCACGCCCCTGCTGAAGATGTTTACCCTTGGACATACGTTTATACCGCCACCGATACACGCAGGTGGTTTGAGGTATCACGGAGACGCTCCAACTCTCTGCCTGCTCGTAAAGCACGGAATAATAAAGGCTACAGCCGTGAGTCAGATTCCAACCTTCGAAGCCGGAGTGATGTTCGCGAGGAGCGAGGGGATAGTGCCAGCTCCTGAAACCAACCACGCAATAAGAGTTGTGATAGATAAAGCAATAGAGGCGAGGGAGAAGGGCGAGGAGAAGGTAATACTCTTCAACTTCAGCGGTCACGGACTGCTGGATCTTCAGGCATACGATGATTATCTGCATAAAAAACTTAAAGACACCTGAAAGTTTGAAGTTAAACTACGTTAACTACTTCATCCTGAAAGGTGCCGGAGTGAAGCAGAGTGCTGCAATTACGAAGGCTATAACGCCTGTAACGTACCTTTTTTTATCGATTTTTGTGCTGTCATCCACCGGACTTGGATGTGGCACGAATGAAAAGAAAAGCAGTATCAGCGACCAGACTATCCATATCGCACCTCCACCGCAGCACATATCTGCCCAGTAACCTACACCGAGCACGACCAGAGGCATAATTTTTGAAACCTGATCGCTCGCTTTTCCAATCATCGCCCTCAAAACGTGCCCGCCATCAAGCTGTCCAACAGGAATCATGTTCAGACAGGTGAGAAACATGCCCGCCCATCCGGCGAAGGCAACCGGGTTCATGAAATTACCGTGAAAATTGGCTAAAAACTCAACAGCTCTGTACAGGGGTGGCTCTCCAATTACAACGTAATGCGTGTGAAAGCTGATGCTGGGAGCTGGCATTTTAAGGCCAATGTACGTAACGATTACTGACGAAAGAACTCCAACCAGAGGCCCGGAAACTCCCAGATCAAACAGAGCTTTTCTGTTCGGGCAGTTGCTCTTCTGCGTTATCACAGCTCCAAAAGTTCCGAGAATTGTGGGAGCGGGTATGAAGTAGGGCAGGGACGTTTTTACGCCCCACTTTCTGGCTGCGAAGTAGTGCCCCATTTCATGACTGCCGAGAACGAACAGAATTGCGGCAGAGAAAACAACACCACCGGCAAGCCTGTTCTGATCCGGTGGGTAGAAGCTCATGCCAACGTAAGTCGTTGTTGCAAATGTAAGGGCGAGGAGGAGAACGTTTAACCACACTCTGCTTTTTTCAGGCTTTTTTCGCCTGACCTCTATGAACTCCTCTCCCAGACTCTTTTTCAGCTCAACGTCTATCCCCAGCTCACCAGCTCTATACGATAGCTCGTTTAAGGTTTTTAAATCCGGTTCAATTACGTAAAGCCTGAAGTAAACCTCTCCATTCTCTTCGAATTTTTCCACTGAATAAATCCTGAACGTTTTCTGTACTTCACGCACGATCGATTCCAGCGTGGCCGAATCCATAGCAGCAAACTCCTTTACCTTTAATCCATAATTCTTACATCAATTCCTGAAGTTTCTACTTCCAGTATCGCAAATTCCCCTTCATCGACTATGCGAGCCCTGTACAGCCCCGGTTTTAAGTTATGCACCGCGAAAATATCGGGCTCGGGGGAATCAAACAGGGGTATGTTCGAAATTACAGCACCTGCAACGATTATGCTTTCAGTTTTTCTGTTAATTATCGCCTCTGGAGCCTTTCCATTTTTCGCCAGCTGTAAAATCGTGTACGTTCCAACCGTCGAACCTCTGCCAGAAGGAAAAGCAAATATTCTGCCTGCTATTCTCTCACCGAATACATCACTGTCTCCTGCAACAACCTCTCCAGTATCCACATCTATATCTCCAAGAAAGGAAACGGGTTTTCTGGACAAAAGCATCGTTCCTTCTATGCTGTCCTCCAGCTCCGAAAATATCTTCCTGAGCTTAAACCTCATGGTTTTTTGTGCTGGCATTCAGGCACCTCATGGATTGGATTGTACTGCACTTAAAACAGAAAATCAGGCAAACTTTAGCCTTGCAGAAGTTTCTCCGTTATATATCGAAACAATACCTGGCATGGGATTCAGGTTCATCTTTTTCTGGAATTCCGTCTGGGACTGCCAGGTGCTCGAGTTAACGACGAAAACACCCCTGTAAAATGCTGTTCCGAAAGTGTGAACATGTCCGGAGTGCAGAACGTCCGGCACGTCCTCAATAACGAGGTAATCTTCTTTTTCCGGAGCTATTGGAGATCTCTTTCCGTAAGCCGGAGATAGGTGTCTCCTCTTCAGGAGTTCTACCATTGCCTCCTGAGGTTTCTCGTAGCTGAGCCTCGGGATTTTCGTTATTAAATCGTCTATGCTCCTTCCGTGGTAAATCTGAACCTTAACTCCGTCGAGCGTAACCAGAGCGGGATTCCCCACGTGTATTACGTTTTTGGGGAATAGAGATGCGAACTCTTCCGGAAGCTTTGGCTGGGGTTCGGCCTGTCTGACGGCATCGTGGTTTCCGGGAGACAAGATTATCTTCAGCCGCTTGGGCAGTTTTTCTATCTGTTCCGCTGCGAATTCGTATTGAGAGTAGATGTCAGTAATCGAAAGCTCCTTCTCCTGATTAGGGTATATTCCCACTCCGTCCACGACGTCTCCAGCTACAATCAGGTACTTTATGCTCTCGGCAATTTTGTGAGCTTTCTCGTTACCGGCTTCGCAGTTCATGAACTCGACAAACCTCTGCCAGGCGTCGTTCATGAAAGTTATACTGCCGAAGTGAGTATCAGATATGAAGGCTATGTAAAAACCCCATCCTTTTTTGCCGTTTCCGTTTACGGGCAAATCCGGAAAGGTTATTCTGTCCGCAATTATACACCTGCCGTTCCACATACCGCTTACGGCAATTACCTCGTCACCGAGCAGTTCCATTGCCACGTCTTTAAGCTTTCCTGTGGCTACAACGTTAACGAGGCCGGTTTTATCTTCGAGCTCGAACATGGCGTTTCCGTTACTGGTTTCTCTAACGTCGTTTACCATGCCCACAACTTCGACGTTCTGAGACTTCAGCCTCCTCAGAGCAGAAATGGGTACGGGATTGACCCTCGTCCTGAGAATTGAAGAGAGTTTTTCGTAGCGGGAGTTGAAGTACGCCACGAAATCCTCTATTTTTCCCTGACAGCATGACTTCCCACTGACGTCTTTAAGCACCTGAATGGGTTGCGTCAGGTTTACACCGTTTTTTACAGCAATCTTTGCCGCTTTTTCGCGGTTCACGCCGTTTACCCGTTTTTTCGTTTTTTCAGTCTTTTTTCTGTTTAACCCGTTACAGTTTAACCCATTACACCTGTTACCGTTCAGGCTATCCAGAACCTTTTTAACGTCATTTTCCGTGACTATAAAAGACCCGGCACAGTGTTTGCATACTTGGGATATAACTCTGTCAATTTCACCCGGCTTTAAAGAACTGAGTATTTCTATGGCTTTGGGCTGCACGTTGAACCCTTCTAAGGCGAATTTTTTTATTATAAGCCTGCTCGTGTCGACATCTTTAATTACCATATCCATTTCCTCCAGACATGGACGACATTCTGGGAACGCTTAAGGATGTTGCCTATGCACTAATTATTGTTGCGGTTATCCTCGGTACAGGTTACGCGTTAACCGGTACATGGCCGTTCATGGTTGCAGTGGAGTCGGGAAGCATGGTGCCCCACCTCAACATAGGCGACGTCGTAATAATCGTGAGTCCTGCCAGAAAGAATATTGTTACATGGGTCGAGGGAAAAAAAATTGGTTACAGGTCGTTCGGCGACTACGGAGACGTAATAGTATACCATCCGAACGGCAACGACCACGTAACTCCAATAATCCACAGAGTGATAGCATGGGTAAACCGGGGTCAGCCGATAGTCGGAATCAACAGAACGACGGGAAAGCTCGGAGAGCTGAGAGTATACCACAACATGCTCATAGTAACGAATAAACCCATAGGCAAGGTCGTAATTGCAAGCAGTTCCGGATACATAACGCAGGGAGATCACAACCCCATCCCCGACGAACCTGAACTGACACGCCCGGTAAAGCCAGACTGGATTGTGGGGGTTGCAGTTTACAGAATTCCTTACGTTGGCTATTTCAGGCTGATTATTCAAAAGTTAATTTAAACAATCTCAGCTATTTTGCTTTGAATATTAGTATTTTAGTATTTTAATTTTTTTATGAAGTGATAAATACAACATATGCAACCAGACAGAGTAACTTCAAAAATAACTTTTAAAAAATCAAAGTAAAATAAAAAGACTTCATACAACTGGCGAGACCTTGGAGAGCTTTAACTCAGGAATGCCGAGCTCCTCAAGCTTCTCCTTTGTCGGCTTTCCGTTCTCCCATCCCCTGAGTTTGTAGTACTCCTCTTTCAGCCTGTCCAAGTCGACGACTTCTCCCTTTGCCGCTCCTTCAGGCATCGGCTCTTTAAGCAGCCTTCTGGGCAGGACATCGTCTTTTCCGTCGAAGCCGTACAGGTTCATTATGTACCTTTCGAGGTTGTATATCCTCTCTCCGATCAGCATTATATCTTCGGTGCTCAGTTCTCTGCCAGTAACTGCGGAGAGCAGGTGTGCGTAGTCCTCAGCACCGAGAGCAAACGTCGTGAACAGACAGTTTACGGTTGAATTTACAACGCAGGTGAGGTCCTGGAAGGCCTTAACCCACTGGGCTTTGCCCTCGTAGCTTAGCGGATCGATCTTCTCGGGACAGCCAAGTATTTCCGGAGATATCGTATAGCCTGTAACGTGACAGCCACCTCTGTTTGCAGTTGCGTAGTTGAGGCCGATACCCTTCGCACCTCTTGGATCGTAAGCCGGAAGCTCCAGCCCCTTAACGCTCATGGAAAGGTCCGGACAGTTGAAGAGTTCTGCGAGCCTCTTACTGCCGAGAGCCAGATACTTTCCAAAACCGCTCTTGTACGCAGTTCTCCAGACCATCTCAACGATTGCAGCAGCGTTTCCAAACCTCAGGTCAATCCCTTCAAGCAGCTCTTCGGGAATGTAGCCTTTCTCCACGAGTTCCATTGCGCATGCCAATGTTGAACCCATTGATATCGTGTCAATTCCGAGTTCGTCGCAAAGGTGGTTTGCCTTGATTACTGCGTCGAGTTCTTCTATTTCGGTAGTTCCTCCAAACGCCCATATCGACTCGTACTCCGGGCCTTCAGAGTACTTTATCTGGTAAGCTCCGGAATCCACCTTCGTCACTCTCGCACACCCTATCTGGCAGCCCCAGCAGGCACCATTTCTTATAAGGTACTTTTCGGCGAGAGTTTCACCGCTTATGGCATCGGCTTTTGGATGTACTCCGGTTTGCCAGTTCTTCGTCGGGAATATTCCGGCGTTGTTTATTATGTTGACGAGAACGGCTGTCCCGTACTTTGGCAGACCTTCACCCGTTATCGGATGGGTCTTTATCTTTTCAACAGCTTTCTTAACGACTTCTTTATACCTCTCCGGTTCAGCCGGTTCGGGTCTGTTGCTTCCGCCCACGACTATCGCCTTTAATCCCTTGCTCCCCATTATTGCTCCAACGCCGGTTCTTCCAGCCGCTCTGTGGTTGTCGTTTATTATGGCTGAAAACAGAACTCCGTTCTCTCCTGCCGGGCCTATGCACGTTACGCTGCACTTTCCGTACTTCTCGGTGAGTATTTTTGTCGTGTCAAAGGTCGTCCTTCCCCACAGGTGTGTTGCCGTTCTTATCTCTGCCCCTCCATCGAAGATTTCGAGGTATACCGGCTCAGGAGAAGCACCTCTTATTATTACAGCGTCAAATCCGGCAAACTTTAAGTAGGGCCCCCATTTACCTCCAGAATTCGCACTCGCAATGGAGTTCGTTAAAGGAGATTTGAGAGCCATTACGTGATACCTGCCAGACGATGGAAAGCCTGCAATTCCGGTTGCAGGCCCGGTAGCAAATACCATTACATTCTCCTCTCCAAGAGGGTTTATGTCCTTTGGAGAAATTCCCTCTTTTGAGTATTCTCTGAGAATCTCGTACAGAACGGCAGTTGCGTAGCCCTTACCGCCGATGTACTTTTCAGCTATTTCCATGTCCGTTTTCTCGACTTTGATGCTGCCCTCGCTGAGGTTGACATCAAGAATCTTACCCATGTATCCCATGATTGATACTTAATTTCAAAATATAAATAGATGATTATTACCGACCGTGCAAATCGCTCAGGCAGAATCGCTCAGACGATTTGCCAGTTCAGCGTACTCCTGTGGTGTGAGCTCTTCAGCCCTTTTATCCCCGTACTTCCTCACAGTGCTTTCCGGAAACCCCAGCTGCTTTAAAATTCTGGCGAGTTTCTTTCTGCGAAAACGGAAGCAAGCGGAAACGACCCTCTTTAAAGCGGAAACGTCAGTCTCTATTTCGGGATACGGTTCCATGACAACTATTGCCGAGTCAACTCTGGGGACGGGATAAAAATTTGTTCTGTCAACGATTTCGACGATCTTCGGAGAAACGTAGGCTCTGACCATTACGCTTAACCTTCCGTATTTTTTCCCCCTCGTAGCCACAAGTCTTTCCGCAAATTCTTTCTGGTACATCACCACTGCCCTGTCAAACTCGTGCTCAATCAGCTTAAAGGTTAGAGGAGAGGAGATGGAGTAGGGAATGTTGGAAACGAACTTATCGAACTCCGGAAAGTCAACCTTTAAAGCGTCGCCGCACAGCAGCTCAAACTGCGAGTTTTCGATCTCTCTCCTGAACCTGTTTTTCAGTATTTCGACAAATCTCCTGTCTATCTCTATCCCAACAACTCTTGCACCTCTGGAAAGCAGGAGTTCCGTCAGAACGCCTGTTCCGCATCCCACTTCAACGACTGTGTCGGATGGCTCGAGTTCAGAATACCGTAGCATTCTGGAGGCAATTTTTCTGTTCTTCAGAATGTGCTGACCTCTGGATTTATGTAACTTCATAAAATAAAACTAAGTAAAAAGTCTGTACTTCACATTTGGAGTCTTCAACTCGTATATTATCCTGCTCGTTATCAGCTTTACGGGGTGCGTTATTCTGACCCTTTTAACTATGTCCTCAAAGCTCTTGAAGGGTTCATTCTTTCTCTCCTCTATAATCGCCCACATCGTTTTCTTTCCTATTCCGGGCAACAGTTCAAGCTGATGCAACCTCGTTGTTATCGGTTCAGCCTTGTTGAAGAACTCAACGAACCTGTCCTCGTTTTGCTTTACTATGTGCTCCAGAACGTATGGCAGCTCCGATTTTGCTGCGGGAGTTAACTCATCGTACCTGAGTTTTTTCTTTATCTTGTTAACGACGTCTCTCTCCCCCTTGCCTATGTATAGCCTGTCCATAATGAGCGGTGACGCATCTTTTTTTATGCTTACTTCGAGCAGAGTGAAGTAGTTTTCCCCAACTAACTGGGCGAGTGGCTCTCTTCTGTGTATCGGTCTCTTATCCTCTGGATGACCGTAGGGCAGAAAATCGATAACGTAGGCATAGTCTTCAAGCCTTCTCTCAGCTTTTCTGTCTCTCCCTCTGGAGTTTCTGGCATTTCTGCCTCTATCAGCTCTCCTTGTCGCATCCATTGCCAATCCCTTTTTTACCTGAGTGCACTAACTATATAACACCATCGACATCTATGGCAAGCTCAGCTGAACTTATACGTACAATCGTTTTAAGCAATTAAAACAGGTTGAGTCAAATCACTGCGGTGATAACAAACGCTACTTTCTCCTCCTGCGTTTTCTGTAATGTCTCTGGTACATCGCGTAAATTCTCCTTATCTCCTTCGCCTCTGCTCTGTCACCCTCTTTTTTCAGTAATCTTCCGTTTATGAGTTTCATCCTCTCTATTCTGAAGCGTTTTCCGTTAATTTCGAGTACTTCTCCAACCTCGAATTCGGTATCTCCGGAAACGAGCAGTTTGTAGGGTGTTGTTATTGCACCCTTGTGGAGGCTTATCTTCACGAACACCTCACCAACGTCTCTCAGCCACACCGTCGAAACGTCCTTTGCGATGGCCGAATTTCTCCTCGACCCGTTTCTAAATTCGAGAGACGTTATCTCTCCAATCTTGAAGCCGTCGTCAACTTCCACTACCACTTCGTCCCCTGTTTCGAGCAAATCGCCGGGTTTTACCCTTATCCTGCCCCTCTTGGATGTTGCTCCAGAGCTGATTATCGCTCTCAGCTCGATCTCCTTTTCGGGTCTCAGCTCAACAACGCTTCCGCAAAGCCTGCACCTGTACAGGTTTTTATCAGCTCTGATCAGCTCGTGCTCGGTTTCTTCACCACAAACATCACAGTAAATCTCCATATTCTGCACCTCTCTTCAATAATTTTTACTGCAAATTTTTTATTATGCCTCAATCCCCGCGAGCTTCAAACTTTTTCAGGGATTCGAGTGCATTCACCGCCGCTCTCAAAGTCCTGAAGTAGTCTTCGCACGCTGAAAGCAGACTCTCAACTCTTTCAGTTTTTATTTTTATCCTTACGATCTTTCCCTCACCTTCGCTTCTGCACCATGCGGGATCGTCAACGCTGAGTGCTTTTGCTATTAATTCTGCACAGTCACACTCTAAGAAGAGTTCAGCATCGCACAGCAAAGGCTATCCACCTCTCTGATAAACTCTTCCACGTTTTCAGGAGGTATCGTCGCTCCAGCGGCGACGCTGTGTCCTCCACCCCTTCCTCCAGCTTTCTCAGCCGCAATTCTCATAACTTCTCCGAGGTCAACCTTTATCTTCGGATTCGCTCTCGACGAAACCTTCGCGGTCTCGTTTTTAATGTTCACAGCTATAAAAGGTTTGTCCGAAAAGAGGTATCTCGAAAGCACAGTCGCCACCGGGCCCGTGGAGGGTGCGTTTTCCATGACGAGGTACCTGATGCATTCGCCCTCTTTTACCTCTTCCCTCCTTCTGGCTATTTCTTCAAGCAGCTCTGTCTGAAACTTCCTCCAGATTTCGTATCCCTTTTCGAGGTACCTGTCGTCTTTTACGCATATCGCAAATCCGATGCTGCAGGCAGACGCTCTTCCGCATGAATTGACGACATCCGTAAACGTTATGGCGTTCTCTATAAGCTCACTTTTCAAAATAATTTTTTTACCTATAAATTCTTCAAGGACTCCTTCGTAAGCTCCCTGCTTAATCAGCCTGAGAACGATGGCGTTGGCGAGTCTCCTCGTCTCCTCCTCGCTCAGCTCGTCAACTTCCTCTTCACCGCTGAATCCTGCTTTTTTGAGAAATTCGTCGAGTTCATCTTCTTTTCCGTAAAAATCGAGAAAAGGCTCTGTTGACATTCTCAAAACATCTCTGAGCTTCCCGGAGTGCAGGTTCAGGCCTTTTTTGATTTCTATGTTCTTCGATTTAACCCCTCTGTTTATTATTTCGGCGTTGCCTCCAGTAATTTTCTGTTTATCTCCAAGTATGCCAGCCACTGCAACACCTGTGAGGTCGTCGTTGTCTCCCAAACAATCAGCGACAACGAATGCCGCTCCGCTCGCACACAGTTCGTAAGTTCCGTCCAGTCCAGAGAGGTGTGGATTTACGTGAACGACAACCTTGTTTCCGCTCTCTATCCTGCCCACGGGTGCGTGGTGGTCAACTATAACAACGTCTTTTTCGATCCTTTCGACTATGTCCGGGCATCCACTGCCCATGTCCGATAAAATTATCAGGTCAGCCTCACTTTCAGGCACGGAGTTGAGACCTTTAAAAAATGTAACGTGAAACTGCTTCCCCAGCCTGTTTACGGCTGTTGCAAGCACAGCACCGCTGCTTATTCCATCTGCATCGTAATGGGTGAAGATGTGAACGCTTTCAGCCTTCCTTATCAGCTCCGCCGCTTTCATCGCTTCCACTCTGAGGAGGTCTAACATATCTGCAGTTCTGGTTATGCAGTAATTAACGTTTGTCCGCTGACCACTGTTGCTGAACTTCAGGAAAAACTGTATTTATCCAGGCATCCAAAAACGTGCGTGTCGGAGGTAAGAGTAATACCCGTAAGGTTTCCTCTGCTCAAGGAAACGACGCTGAGGGAAATAGCTGAAATAATAGCGCCACGCGTTTTGGATGGAGATGTGGTTGCCGTCAGCTCCACAATCGTGTCGAGGGCTGAGGGCAGGGTGAGAAAACTGGACAGCTACACTCCTTCCAGAGAAGCTGTTGAAATAGCGGAAAAGCTCGGGGAAGAGGCGAGGTTCGTTCAGGCCGTGCTTGAGGAAAGCGAGGAGATACTGATAAGCCATCCGTTTCTGCTCGTCAAAGCGAAGTTTGGCAACGTATGCGTAAACGCCGGCGTGGACAGGTCAAACGTCGAGGACGGTTTCGTACTGCTTCCACCGGAAAACCCCGATTTGAGTGCAAGAAAGTTAAGGGATGCCATAAAAGAAATTTCTGGCTGCGAAGTTGGAGTGATACTCACGGATACGAACGGAAGGTGCTTCAGGAAGGGCGTTACGGGCTTTGCCATAGGGTGTTCTGGGGTGAATCCCCTGAAAAACTGGATTGGCAAAAGAGACCTTTTTGGCAAGAGGCTGACGAAAACGAGCGAGTGCGTGGCTGACGAAATTGCCGCTTTTGCGAACCTGCTGATGGGAGAAGGGGATTACTCGGTACCGGCAGTCGTTTTCAGGGGTGTCAAAAATCTCTTAGATGGCGGAGAGGGCGAATTTCGAAGCGTGTACAGAAGTGATGAGGAGGACGTTATAAGGAGGATTATAAAGGAATGGCAGTCGTTGCAGGAATAAATGCGAGAAATGTCGTAAAATCTGCGAAAATATCAGGATACGAAGTTTTTGCAGTGGTAAAGTACTGCGATGAAGACTTAAAGCTTTACGCCGACGAATACTACAGGTTTGACGAAAATTCCGCAGAACTCGTTGTTAGGCTGTGCGAGGAGAAAGGAACGTTTGCCGTCCTGACAACGGGAATGGAAAAGTTTGCGAGCAAAATCAGGAGAAAGGTGGAGGTGGCTGGAAGCTTCGATGAAAGGTGTCTGGACAAGCTGAAGTTTTACAGAGAGCTTGAAAGAGCCGGAATAGCGTATCCCGAAATCGGAAAAAGCTTTGAAAACGGCAGAACTATTCTCAAGCCGAGGTTTGGTGGAGGAGGCGTGGGAATAGTTTTTTCAGGCGATTTTTCAGGCGATTCTGAAGCCCTGAAATTCGAAAGCGAAAGAGATGGAGGGGGAAAAAAGAGGGAATACATTCCGCAGAAGTACGTGGAAGGGGAAACGATATCGGCAATAGTTCTATCCAGCAGCAGCTGCACGAAGTGCATAGCGATTAACAAACTCCTCTCCGGATGGAAGGAAATGAACGCATGCGGATTTCTCTACTCCGGAAACGTTACGCCTGCTGAAGCAGTATCCCCGCTCAGCAGAGATGTGCTTGTTAAGGCGAGAAGAATTTCCGAGGAAGTTGCAAGCCTGTTTGACGTGGAAGGTTGCTGTGGCGTAGACATGGTCGTTTGCAACGATAGCGTTTTCGTCCTCGAGCTGAATCCGAGAATTCCGGGAAGTCTCGACTCTTTTGAGCTCAGCCACGACGCAGGACTGTTCGACCTCCACGTCAGGACTTTTGAAGGGAAATTAAACCTGAAAGACCTGAAATTAAAACCAAAAAGGGTCGCCTGCAGGGCTGTTTACTACAGTCCTTCAGAACTGAGAGCCTGTATCTCGCCACACAGCCCGTTCTTCGCGGACATACCGGAGTGGGGTGAAGAATTTGAACGTTACCAGCCCGTTACGTCGATCATTTCAACGGGTAACGGTGCTGCAGAGGTTTTGAATAAGGTGTTAGAAAGAAAGAAGCTGCTGGAAAGGCTGTGTCTAAAGTTTTCGGAAATTTAGTAATTCCACGGGAGTTGAAAGCGCACCGCAATCTTTTTACTCACTTCTGCATGCCCCAATTCCGTAACGCTTGCTTGATAGAGAGTATCAAAGTGTCAGAGAAGCAAAAAAGCAGGAGATACCATGAGTCTGGCTGAAATAATCGTGCTCGGCAGCATAGTGGGAGGGATCTGGGCTCTTGTAGCCTCCGGTTTCAGCCTCGTTTTCGGGGTTGCAAGAGTTCTCAACTTCGCTCACGGAATATACTTCGCTCTCGGAGCGTACTTTACGCTGGTCCTGTACGACCTCGTTTCCAGAGTCGTTCCGGGCGTAACTGCACTTATCCTTGCCTCAGCTGTGGCATGTCTGCTTGTTGGACTCGTTGGCGTTGCCGTTTACGTTTTTACAGTTAAGCCGGTCAGACGATACGAGGTGATGGTAATTCTCGTAACGCTTGCAGTTGCTTTGCTCATCAAGGAGATCCTGCTGTCAGTGTTCAGCGATGTCTCCATATCAATTCCACCCTTCGTTTCAGGCTGCGTATCCGTAGCAGGAATTCCTGTAACTTACACGAGAATTCTTGCTTTCGTCATTTCTATAACCATAATTGCCGCACTGGACTGCTTCATAAACAAAACCAGACGTGGGAAGGAGATAGTCGCAACGTCTCAGGACTGCGAGGCAGCAATGATCATTGGTATAGACGTTGAAAAAGTTTATATAATAACCATGTTTTTGTCAGCTCTGTTAGCAGGAGTTGGCGGGATACTATACGCTCAGATCTACGCCGTGAATCCGATGACTGCGTTGAGAGTTCTGATATACGCGTTTGCAATAGTCATTCTCGGCGGTCTTGGCAGTGTTAGAGGTAGCATCATAGCTGCGTTCATCATCGGCTACATGCAGGTCGCCGTATCCATACTGTTCGCCTCCGAGTGGGCTGAAGTCGTTGCAATGCTCGCGATAATTGCAATACTCGTTGTCAGACCGCAGGGACTCATGGGGGTGGAGTGAAATGAAGAGCAAAACAAGAGCTTTAATTTTCTTCGCTCTCAGCATGGCTGTATTCGCTGCACTTCCAGTGGCTGTCAACACCGCCGTGCTGTACATGCTTGGACTTGCTTTTATCTTCGTTGTTTACTGCGTGAGCTGGGACATAATTGCCGGATACGCAGGGCAGACGAACTTAGGGCATACGGTGTTTATAGGCATTGGAGCTTACACGACTGCTCTGCTCTGCACCTCCCGGATTCCACATCCCGACCTGCCCATTTTCCTGACAATTCTGACGGGGGGAATTGTCGCCACCCTGTTCGGGCTGGGAATAGGTGCGATATGTTTGAGGCTTAAGGGATACTACCTGGCACTCGTTACGGCAGTACTTCCGCTGATTTTTATCCAGCTCGCAAACATATACTCCGGAATTTTCGGAGGTTACGAGGGTTTTTCGATTCCGTTCTCCAAAGCCCTGCCGGGTGGAGTGGTGGAGAACTACTACATTGCCCTCGTATTCTGCTTCTCCTGCCTTGCAGCCATGTACGCTTTCGTAAACTCCAGCATTGGCGTCAAGCTCAGGGCTGTGAGGGATGATGAAGACCTTGCCGAGGCTGTTGGAATAGATGTCGTAAAGTACAAGCTGCTCGCTTTTTGCGTCAGCGCTTTTTTCGCAGGACTGGCTGGAGCTCTGTCAGTCCACTACGAGATGACGGTGGGAGTTGATTCGTTCAGCATTCCTTTAATGCTCGAAATCATACTCGGCGTTATAGCGGGAGGTATAGGAACCTTTTACGGCAGTGCGGCTGGAGGTTTCGCGATATACGTTGCCAAAAACTGGGTGCTGATTCAAGTATCAACGTTCCTCAATTCGTTCTCTCCCGTACACATATCCGACGAAATGATACTCTACGCATTGCTGATAGTGCTGATAGTTCTCTCGCCCGAAGGGGTTGTTACTAAAGCAGTTAAATATTTTGGTGAAAAATTAAATTTAAACTACGCAGTAAAAAACTGACAAAATTCTGGTAAGTCGGCGACGTTATCAAATGACTTCAAATCAGGAGATTTGATTGAAATAACCATTCAGAGAACTTCCACAGTAATGGCTGTGAACAACCGATGCTTTGCGGAAAAGTTATTAACAACGTTGTGGAGATATCTGCATGCTCAGCAGGGTTTACCTGAAAACCAGAATACTCACGATCACAATAATCTCAGTTCTCGTGGGTTTTGCCACGGGAATCATGGCATTCCTTCTGGCAGCAGCCATTGAACTTGGAAGCAAATTCTTTCTCTCAGGTCTGGACAGTTACACAGCACCGCACTCATTTGGAGAGGTTGAAATATTCCACTTTCACTTTCATCTCGGAATTCTTCCCCTTTTCATCATACCAGCTTTAGGTGGTTTGCTGTGCGGTGTGGTGGGATACTTTTTGGCTCCTGAGACGCTTGGAGGAGGTTCGAGTCAGGCTGTTAAAGCCTTCCACTACCTGAAGGAGAGAATTGCTACAAAAGTGCCTTTTGTCAAGGTCTTGGTTACGGGTCTGACCATTGGAAGCGGAGGGAGTGGTGGAAGAGAAGGACCAATAATGCAGATTGGTGCTGGAATGGGGTCAATACTGGGAGGCAGGTTGAAGATAAGTGAAAAGGACAAAAAAATTCTGATTGCGAGTGGTATCGGTGCCGGAATGAGTGCCGTGTTCATGGCGCCTCTCGGTGGAGCTATTTTCGGTATTGAGGTTCTGTACAAAAGGGATTACGAAGTTGAAGCAATTATTCCAGCTGTTATCGCATCCATAGTTTCTTTTGTTGTGTTCACATCGATACTGGACTACTTTGCCGGTATGCCCTTCGGAGAGCTGAGGATATTCTCCACACCACCTGTTGTGATCAGGTCTCCATTCGAGCTGTTAGCGTATTTACTGCTCGGTGTGGCGTGTGGCTTGCTCAGTCTGTTCTACATATTTACGTATAAAGCCGTTAAAAAGTTCTTCAAGAGCCTGCCATTCCACACTGCCATAAGACCGGCCATAGGCGGTTTGATAGTGGGTTTAATAGGGTGGAAGTTTCCGTACATTCTTGGAACGGGATACGGATACGCTGAAAAGGCCATACACGGAGCATATCCAATAGCGGCACTGCTGTTCGCCATAGCAATCATGAAAATTATTTCCACAACCGTAACAGTTGGTAGCGGTGGAAGCGGCGGACTCTTCGCTCCAGCAGTTGTGATTGGATGCATGTTCGGCGGAGCCATAGGGTATTTCCTGCACAGTCTTTTCCCAAACCTCATTGGAAGTCCCGTGGGATACATGCTCGTCGGAATGGCTGCAATGCTTGCAGGAGCCTTTAAAACGCCCTTGGCTGGAATAATCATGGTTTTAGAGATGACCGGCGGTTACAACCTCCTGCCTGCTCTGGCAATAGCGTCTATCGTTTCCTACGCCATAACCGGAGACCACACTCTGTGCGATGCACAGTTTGATACGAGAGCTGAAAGCCCCGTTCACAGCAGAGAGATGTCAATAGACATACTGAAGCAGATAAAAGTGGAGGAGGCGATGGTTCCGAGAGAGGAGCTGATAATTGTCAGTCCGGAGACGTCAGTTATGGAGGTTCTGAAGCTCATAGAAAAATACGGACACATAGGATTTCCTGTAATGGAAAAGGGCGAGCTCGTAGGCATAGTGACGTTTGAAGACGCTGAAAGAGTGCCTCCAGAACTGAGAGAGGTAACAAAGGTAAGAGATGTCATGTCCAGACACCTGATAGTAACGTATCCCGACGAAACTTTAAGCGATGCTTTAATCAAACTCGCAACTTACGGTGTTGGAAGGCTGCCTGTTGTCAGGAGGGACAACCCGAAAGTTCTGCTCGGCATGATAAACAGGCCTGCAATCGTGAGAGCCTATGCTCGCTATACAATGGAGCTAGCTGAAGGGGGTAGAAGAGAGTTAACTTAAATAAAATATTTTGCTTTTATTCGGATATCTGACTCGCCAGATTCTCCAGAATCAGGCTCGTAAAGGGCCTAACAGGCATCTTATCCTGAACAACTTCAAGAGAGAACTGGCAGAGGGGACAGAGTGTGGTTATGCAATCGGCTCCCGCCTTCTTTGCCTCCAGAACTATGGTTAACGCTCTCTTTTTGAAAGCATCTGAATCTGTGAGCAGGAGTGGTCCGCCACAGCACTCAGTTTTTGCTTTGAAGTCCACGACTTCAAAACCTGCATTCTTCAGGAAGTTCTCGAACACCGTTGGATTTTCGATGTTATCGTCTATTCCGAGCTCCGGTGGTCTCAGTATCTGACAGCCGTAGTAGGCTGCTACTTTGAGCCTGCTTTCAACGGCAATTTTCCTGGAGAGTTTGCTCAGGACTTCAATCACGTGGAACACACTTACACTTCCTCTGTACTCTCTGTTCACACTTGCCAGCACGCTGTTAACATCCTCAAGCACTTTTTCGTCTCCAAGCTCCAGATTCGTTTTTTTCAGGTTCTGATAGCAGGCCGGACAGGTCGTAACTATGTCCGCTCCAATTTCTTCAGCGAGAGACAGGTTTCTCGCGTTCAAAGCCAACCAGATGTTTTTGTTGTACTCCTCGACTATGTGAGTTCCGCAGCAGTTGAATTCCGGACATGCAATTTCCAGACCGAGCTTTTTCATCAGCTCCAGTGATGACTTGGCGTACTCCATTCCGGAGCTTTTTGCCGAGCAACCGGGGAAGAAGGCGAGCTTCATGCAGGCACACCTGCTGCAGCTATGCTTCTGGATTTTTCCTCAGCTTCAAGCTTCACTTTATCTTTACCCTCAACAGCTGAAAATATCCTGGATACCTCTCCCGCACACGGACTTTTTTTCGGCAGAGCAATCGCTTTGGATATACCTCTGTTCTTTAAAGTGTTCTTCAGGGACGAGATTACGATGGACATGTCCATCATGTTACCGGATTTCATGAGCTTCAGAAAGAATGCCGTCTCGTCAAGCTCCCCGTAATTTTTAACCGTTTCGACGAACGCCTTAACGTACGCCGGAACCTTACCCTTTTTGATGAATTCGGCTCTCATCTCCGCCAGCACTGCGTAAGGTTTGACGTCTCTGGGACACCTGTAGCACTTGAAGCACTCTGCACAAAGCCAGCAGAGCTCTGACAGCTTTCCTTTCTCGAAGTAATCAAGCATCATCCTTCTCGGGTTGAAATTACCGCTTTCATCGATGTTTGCGTACGTGCAATCTGCCGTGCATGTCCCGCACTGGTAACACTTCATGAGCTAACATTTAGCTTTCGAAATTTAACACTATCTGTCGTTGAAATTACCAGCAATACATAACGATTAATAGTTAGTATTGTTTACATATCGTCATACGACGTGGCAAAACGTTAAATATTGCAAACTATCCCACATGCTCAATGATGAACATTTCAGAGTACAGGGGAAACATTTTCGTGATAAAAAGGGTCGTGGAAGGAGAGGTCAGGAGAATGCTCACATACGATACGTCGCTCTGCTTCGGTTGCGAGCTGTGCACAAGTGCTTGTCCTCAGAACGCTATAAGACTGTATCCCCTAGCCTACATGTTCATAGGAAAACCGAGAGTTAGAATTGACGAAAAAAGCTGTATTCTTTGCGGAGTATGTTCTGAAATCTGTCCTTCAGGAGCGATTAAGGTTGAAGGCGCTAAAATAAGGCTGAAAAGGCTGTTTTTTGCCGATTTTGAGTGTGAAGACTGCAGTATATGCGTGGAAGCATGTCCATGGGGTGCGATAGTCGATAAAACCAGTGCAGACGGGGAGAAAAAAGAGGACAAAGCGGAAGGAGAAAGCAGAGCGACGAAGGAGTGGATAGAAGATCTGTGCATTTTCTGCGGGAGGTGCGCAAAGCTGTGTCCGGACGACAAGATATTCGTTGAAAAACCCATAAGCGGAGAGGTCGTAATCGGAGAGGACTGCAAGTTCTGCGGAGTCTGTATGGACATTTGTCCGTCACACGCCATAAGCTTTGATGGACGAAAAATGAGCGTGGACATGGATGTGTGCATACTCTGCGGAGCATGCAGAAACGCCTGCCCGACAAAGGTGATAGAAATCAGGAGAGAGGACGTCAGAATCGAGAACGCGTTTTACCCGTGGTTCACCCAGCATGAGAACGCTTTAAAAAGAGTTACAAAAGAGGTGTGACAAATGGCTGTTGATGTTAGAACCCAGAATCTCGGAATGGAACCAAAAATATACATAAAGGTTTACGAGGAGAAGTGCATCGGTTGCGGTAACTGTGCTGCAGTCTGTCCTGTTAACAACACGGTTACGATGAGAATAGAGAGCGGGAAGCTTAAAAGCGGGTTTCTGTGTGAAGGGTGCGGAGTATGCGTTAAGGTATGCCCCTTTAACGCTCTTGAACTTGTAGTTGAAGAGGTCGAGGAGAAAAAAGAAGAAGAGGAGAAGAAAGAAGCAGGGAAAGAGGCGGGAGTGGCTGAAGAGCTGGAAAAAGAGGCAGAAGCGGGGGAAGTGGAAGAGAAAGAAGTGGCAAAAGCAGTAGAGAAGGAAGCAAAAGAGAAAAAAGAAGCTAAAAAGCTGAAAAGGTTTCCGGATTACGTATCGGAGTGGTTTTCCACTGGATTGCTCAGGAGAATGTTCGAGGCGGGTGGCGATGTGAACATACCCGAGGTCATAAAAAAATTTGAAAAAGCAGGAGACATATTTTCGCTTCTGCACGCTGAAGTTATAGGCAGAAAACTCTGCTCCATCTGCGGAGCCTGCGTTTCTGCCTGTCCAGAAGATGTGTTGAGAATAACGGTCGATGGCAGGTTGAGCTACCCGTACCTCGTTGAGGAGTGCAGAAACTGTGCTTCCTGCCTGCTCAAGTGTCCGAAAACTGACTACTTCAAACTTGAGGAGAGCGAGGATCCGCTCGGAGAGTACATCGACATAATTTCTGCAAAGAGGTCGGGGAAAGGAGATGAAAAAAAAGCCGGAGCTGCAACAGCCCTGCTCAAGTATGCCATGGAAAAAGGAATAATTGACTGCGCAATAGTCGTCGGAGACGAGCCCACTATAATCACAAAGCCTGAAAAGCTTGAAGAGTGCTCCGGAATAAAATTCGTGGTTGCTCCAACGTTAGCTCTCCTGAAAGAGGCTGTTAAAAAAGGTTACAGGAAAATCGCAGTCGTTGGAGTCCCATGTCAGTCAAAGGCTGCGAGGAAAATGAAAATGCTCGGTCACGACGAGATAAAGCTTATAATGGGTGTTTTCTGTCCCAGAGGGAAGCACCCCGAAAAAGAGGCTCTATCGTGCAGAGTTTGCAGGGATCTGAGTGCTGAATTTGCAGACATATCCTTTGGTAATGCCGGTTCTCAGAAGGGATGGAGAACTGTAATAACGAGAACAGAGATAGGAAAGCAGATAGTTGACGGAGCGATCAACGAAGGTCTGATAAGGGTTGGAAAGCCCGACGTGGAAAAGTTAAAGCAGATGGCTGCTCGCAAGAAGAAGTCCGGAAGTGAGAAAACGCAAAATTAATTTGTTAAAGGTGGTTAAATGAATAAAGTTGCGGTTTTCGTCTGCCACTGCGGAAAGAACATAGCCGGAGAAGTTGACGTGGAGGAAGTCGTTGAGTACGCCTCAACCTTACCGGGAGTCGTTGTTGCTAAACACAACAAATACCTCTGCTCTTCGAGCGGACAGAAAATGATAAAGGAAGTACTGGCTGAATGCGACGCCAACGCAGTTGTGGTTGCAGCATGCAGTCCGAGAATGCACGAAAACCTCTTCAGGAACTGCATAGAGGAGGTCGGACTGAACCCGTACATGCTGGAAATGGCGAACATAAGAGAACACTGTTCATGGGTCCACAGGGGAAGAGAGGCGACGGAGAAAGCCAAGGCTCTGGTAAGAATGGCAGTTGCCAAAGCGTGGTATCTCGAGCCTCTGGAAAAGAAGAGGATTTCCCTGATAGACAAAGCAATGGTAATAGGTGGCGGAGTTTCCGGAATTCAGGCTGCTTTGGATCTGGCAGAGCAGGGATTCGAAGTTTACCTGATTGAGAGAAGTCCGAGTATAGGAGGGCACATGGCTCAGCTTGACAAGACGTTTCCAACCCTCGACTGTTCGATATGCATTCTCGGCCCGAAAATGGTGGAGGCGTACAGACACGAAAGAATTCACGTCATAACCTACGCGGAGATAGAGAGCGTCGATGGCTACGTCGGTAATTTCAAGGTCAGGGTCAGAAAAAAGGCCAGATTCGTTACAGATGCGTGCACGGGTTGCGGTGTGTGTGCCGAACACTGCCCTGTGGAGGTTGACGACGAGTTCAACTGTGGTCTTTCCAAGAGAAAAGCGATATACCTGCCATTCCCTCAGTCTGTGCCTCTAACTTACACAATCGATCCAGCAGCGTGCATGGGATGTGGAATCTGCGAAGACGTCTGCCTGCCAAAGGCAATAGACTACGAGCAGAGAGACGAAATAGAGGAAATAGAAGTCGGAGCGATAATAGTTGCTACGGGATACGACCTCTTTGATCCGTCAAACATTCCGGAGTACGGCTACGGCGTCTACGAAAACGTGATAACGAGCATGGAGTTCGAGAGACTCATCAACGCTTCAGGGCCCACTGGAGGAAAAGTAGTCCTCAAAAACGGAGAGAAGCCAAAGAGCATAGCGTTTATCCAGTGCGTCGGAAGCAGAGGAGAGAGGGGAGAAATGAGAAAGTACTGCTCGGGAGTTTGCTGCATGTACTCCATAAAGCACGCAATTCAGATAAAAGAGAAGAGTCCGGAAACGGACGTGTGCATCTTCTACATGGACATAAGGACTGTTGGCAAGGGCTACGAAGAGTTCTACTGGAGAGCCAGAGAAATGGGGGTCAGGTTCGTCAGAGGGAGGCCGGCAAAAATCGAGGAATTCGAGGATTTTGAAGACGGTAAAGCTGTAAAAAAGCTAAAGGTCATTGCGGAGGATACGTTAACAGGAAGAATAAGAAGGGAGAGCTTCGACATGGTCGTCCTCGCTCCGGCCATGCTGCCTGCAGAGGGTGCTGAAGAACTCAGGAAAAAGCTCGGGATTGCAGCCGATTCAAGCGGTTTCTTCATGGAAGCTCACGCAAAGTTAAGGCCTGTCGACACTGCGATAGCCGGAATATACATTGCGGGATGTGCACACTCTCCGAAGGACATACCGACGAGCGTCGCTCAGGGAAGTGCCGCTGCGAGCAGGGCAGCCACTCTGCTGTCAAAGGGAGCCATAGAGGTCGATCCGATAACGGCCTATGTAATACCCGAGCTGTGTTTTGGCTGCGGTCTCTGCAAGGAGATATGCGATTTCAACGCTATAGACCTTAGCTGGGGGAAAGCTTACGTAAGACCAAACTGTTCGGGCTGTGGCGGGTGCGTTGCGGCCTGTCCAACCGGAGCTCTGCAGATGGGTTGCTTCACGGACAGACAGATAATTGCACAGATAGAGAACGCTTTCGATGGAAGTGAGGAAAGGCCGAGAATTCTCGCATTTCTCTGCAACTGGTGCAGCTACGGAGGAGCAGACTCCGCAGGTCTGGCGAGGCTGAAATACCCGGCAAACGTGAGAGCGATAAGAGTCATGTGCTCTGCGAGAGTTGATCCAGTTTTCGTTCTGAAAGCGTTTCTCAACGGTGCTGATGGAGTCATAGTTGCCGGCTGCCACCTCGGTGATTGCCACTACCTGACGGGAAACTACAAGGCCAAAAACAGAGTGGAAAAACTCTGGCAGATGCTGGACCAGTTTGGAATTAACAGGGAGAGGCTGCTGCTCACGTGGATTTCTGCGAGCGAGGGTGAGAAATTCGCAAAAACGATGAGGGAGTTCACGGAAAAGGTGTCGAAGTTACCTCCAGCGGAGAGTGAAGTAGAGAACCTGATAAAGTTCGTCGAGGAGATAGAGAAGGAAGTCAGAACGGAGAAGAGGTTCGGGTCTTTTTAGATAACCTGTCAAGTGAAATAAAAATAATTAAGCAACCATTTTTTCTATACTCTTTTTCTATGGATGTGTCAATTATAGTGGTATCCTGCAGTCTATATTCAGTACATTGCCATTCAATAGATTTACCTCATATGTAGACGCCATCGGAATACCTGCCGAACCTGATATCAGGATTTGCGTTTACGGGACAACATAAGACAAAATGGCTCCGCCAGCTTTCTTTTGTACTCTTTGTCGATGGTGACCTGTTATGTGCAGTATAGTTAGTTGCAATCTCTTACTTTGAAGTCTCCAAGCTTCATATTACTCGTGTTCCTCCAGCATCCATCACGACGAACCCTGTATTTCTTAGGCTGACTAAAACTGACATGGCTTACACTCCCAATATATTCAACCACTTTAGAGTGCTTTCGATTCCCTCTTTTATTACCCTGCAAGTAAAATATGCAGATAATCAACAAAACCTCCAGCATTTTACCCATTACCTTTTCTCCGCAGGCATTTTCCGTAAAACTGCAAGCAAACAACAAAGGCAAAAATAAATATCCCGTGCAGAAAACTCAGGCCATGCCTTCAGAACCCCTATCCAGGAAACTGTATGAGAAAGCGAAGAATCTGATGCCCGCTGGCGTTAGCTCCCCCGTAAGGGCCGTGAAGCCGTATCCCTTTTACACGAAGTACGCCAAGGGTAGCAAACTGTACGATGTCGATGGCAACGAGTACATAGACTACTGTCTGGCTTACGGGCCCCTGATTCTCGGACACGCTCATCCTGATGTGAAAAAGGCAATCCTCGAACAGGTGGAAAAAGGGTGGCTTTACGGAACGCCCGTAGAACTCGAAGTCGAGTTTGCAGAACTAATAACCAGACTTTATCCGGGCATAGAAATGCTGAGGTTCGTAAACACCGGAAGCGAGGCGACGATGGCGGCAATAAGGCTTGCAAGGGGTTATACAGGTAAAAAGGGCATCGTAAAGGTGGAGGGTAGTTTTCACGGTGCACACGATGCCGTTCTTGTTAAAGCGGGAAGTGGAGCCACAACTCATGGCGTTCCGAATTCGGCAGGAGTACCGGAAGAGTTCGTGAAGTACACGTATCAGGTTCCCTACAACGACGTGGAGAGTCTGAGTTCTCTGCTGGAAAAGAACAGGGACGAAATTGCGGCAATGATACTCGAACCCGTGATGGGCAACAGCTCCCTTATACTGCCAGCAGACGGGTACCTGAAGGAGGTCAGGAAAATTACTGAAGAAAACGAGGTTTTGCTCATATTCGACGAAGTGATAACCGGTTTCAGACTCAGCGAAGGAGGAGCCCAGCAGTACTACGGAGTTAAACCCGATCTGACAACTCTCGGAAAAATTGCGGGAGGGGGACTTCCAGTAGGAATCTACGGCGGAAGAAGAGAAATTATGGAGCTGATTTCACCGCTTGGCCCCGTTTATCAGGCTGGAACCTTCAGCGGGAATCCGTTAACCCTCGCCGCCGGATACACAGCCGTTAACTACCTCGTGAAAAACAGGCCGTACAGGGATCTGGAAAGCAAGACAAAAGCAATAGTCGAGGGCATATCTCCAGAACTTGAGAAACTCGGATATTCGGCGGCATGCATAGCGTCGATGTTCTGCATTTACTTTGGTAAAAAGCCGGAGAACTACGCTGACGCTTTGAAACTGGACGCTTCGAAGTTTTTAGAGTTCTTTTCCAGAATGCTCGAAAGTGGAGTCTTTCTGCCCCCGTCACAGTACGAAACCTGTTTTGTCAGCGTCGCTCACACGGAAGAGGATGTTGAAAAAACAGTAGAGGTAGCAAAAGCATGCCTGAGAAAATTGTAGTTGGAACGAGGGGAAGCAAGCTTGCTCTGGCGCAAACGGAAAAAGTGGTTAAACTGCTGAAAGAAAGGTACGAGGTGGAAGTCAAAATCATCAGGAGTCTGGGAGATGTAATGAAAGACAAACCCCTGCACGAGTTCAGGGGGGCTGGAGCCTTCGTGCAGACAATAGATGTGGCTCTTGCAGAGGGAAAAATCGATGTGGCTGTTCACAGCTACAAGGATGTGCCTTCCAAAATAAAAGGTACGATTGCAGCTGTTATGGAGAGGGAAAGTCCCTGCGATTGCCTGATCTCGAAAAACGGTGAGGGTCTGGAGGATCTGGAAAGAGGAGCAGTCGTAGGAACTTCGAGCCTCAGAAGGATCGCACAGCTCAGAAGAGTCAGACCCGACCTGAAGACGGAAAATCTGAGAGGGAACGTGGACACGCGGCTGAGAAAACTCAGAGAGGGAGAGTACGACGCCATAATTCTGGCTGAAGCGGGTCTGATAAGGCTGGGTATTGACGTCAGGAGGCACAGACTGGATCCGGAGGTCTTCGTCCCTTCTGCGAATCAGGGAATAATAGCCGTGGAAACGAGAAAAGGAGAGGAGGATCTGGTGGAATTCGTAAATCACGAAAGAACGTTTCTTGAGGCGAGCGTGGAGAGGGTTGTACTCGAAACCCTTGGAATTGGGTGTGCCGTTCCAGCGGGAATTTTTGCCAGCCTCAATTCGGATGCGTCAAACAGGGTAAGACTAATCGTTCACGTATACTCGAAAAGCGGTAGAGATCTGAGGGTTGACGAGCTGATTTCCAGAAGCAGTGCAGTCGAAGAAGCGAGGGAAATAGCGTTAAACCTGAAAGAGGACTGTAAAAGGATAATGAAGGAGTACGGCAGGTTTTAGGAGGTTTACACGGGTGGAGATAAAATGGAAGGAATGGAAGGAATCGTTTACATAGCCGGAGCCGGTTGCGGAAACGTTATAACTGAGGCTGCCAGAAAACTGATAGAGGAAGTGGACGTAATCGTTCACGACGAGCTTTTTGGCAGAAAGGTCTGGGAGCTTTTAGACAGGAGCAAAGCTGAGAAAATCAATGCCGGTAAAAGGGCCGGCAGGCACAGGATGAGGCAGGAGGAGATAAACGAGCTGCTCGTAAGCCTTGCTAAGGAGGGTAAAAAAGTACTCAGGCTGAAAGCCGGCGATCCATTTATATTTGGCAGAGGAGGAGAGGAAATGGAGTATCTGGCTGAGAACGGAGTTAAATTCGTCGTTGTTCCCGGCATATCTTCTGCCATAGCCGCTCCAGCCTGCGCCGGAATACCTCTAACTCACAGGAAATTTGACCCCGCCGTCGTTTTCATAACGGGAAAACAGGCGAGGGAAAGGCTAAACTGGGAGGCTCTGGCGAAGCTTAACGCCACAATAGTCATACTGATGGGCATGAGCAGTCTGAAGGAGAACGTGAGAAAGCTTATCGAAAACGGAAAAAACCCCGAAACCCCAGCAGCAGTAATTCAGTGGGGTTGCTGCGATGAGCAAAAAGTAGTCTGTTCAAAACTGAAAGACATAGCTGAGGTTGCTGAAAGAGAGGGTGTTGGCTCGCCGGCAGTGGCTGTGATAGGTGACGTTGTTTCCGTAAGAGAAAAGGTAAAGGAGTTTATGGCGGGATTTTTTCAGTGATTTTTCGTGTTTTACCTTTTACCGATATCTTGCTTTAATGTTTCTTTAGTGTTTTCGTGTTTTTTAGTGTTTCACCATTCCATTAATGTTTGTCTGTGCCTGCCTTACTCCTTAACCTTAACACCATCCTTGGGCGGCCAGTTCTGTTCGAGCCAGGCTTTAAGCCTGCCAGAATCCGTCGGTCCTACGAGCACTTTCCAGCCGAGCTCATCTTCTAAAGCTCCCTGAAGTCTTGCAGCCAGACCGGGAATTACGAGGTAGCGGTGGTCAACTTTCTCCGCAACCTTGGTTTCCTCCATCAGCTGCTTTACCTTTCCCGGTTCAAACTGACCTCCGGCGACGCTGACCTCAACTCCCAGACCTCCCGTGTCGAGGACGAGCAACCAGCCACTCGCTCCAGAGCTCTGCAGGTCGCTCTCAACAGTGTAATATGTTAAGGCGAAGTTTGTCGTTATCAGAACTGGAGAGTTCCTGTCCGGGTTGTTTATCGCTCTCAGCCCCGGCTCAACCTGAACGGGTGTTCTGGGATCAGTGTATATGTTTGCTCTTAAAGTTACGAGAGGCATTATCGTGTGCGGCTCTAAACTGTGCAGAATCATTATGTCACCGTACTTAACTGTAAACACTCCGGCTATCACCGTTTCCCAGTACATCTTTCCGACATCGTCTCCTTCTATTGTCCATGCGGCTATAGGCGTTATCATAATCGGACAGTTTATGTCCCTGTCCTGACCCAGGATTGCTGTCCTTCTTATCTGAATCACTCTCTCAAACGTTTTCTGAAGGCCTTTACCAACGGGCTCTGTTACCGGATCAAGAACAACCGGTATTTTGTGGGACTTAAAAGTGGAGGCAAGGCTTTTCAGCATGT
>JALVYA010000164.1 GCA_027038095.1 Archaeoglobaceae archaeon | reverse complement strand
TTTACAAAGGTGTCCACCCTGCCCTCGCCACGGACTCAGCGGTTAGAATTGCGAAAAACAGGCTGAACACAAGAGCAGCAGCTCTGGTAAATGCTGTGATGAGGAAAGCCGAAAGAGTCGAAATAGAGAAGGAGCTTGGAAAGCTGAACCCCGTCAGCAGAATTGCTCTGAAGTACCACCACCCCGAATGGTACGTAAAGCTCGCCTTCAAACTCCTCGGTAAAGATGCAATCGATCTGATGAAGGCAAACATGAGAACAACGGTGTACGTGAGAGTAAATGAGCTTAAAGCTTCGATTGAAAGCGTCAGGAAGTACTTGGAGCAGTTTTGCGATGTAGAGGAGACCGTTTTGCCTTACGTTTTCAGAGTTGAAAACTGGGAAAAGCACCCTTCAACCCTGGAGTGGCACGGTGAGGGAAAGTTCGTCGTTCAGGACATTGCATCGGCAATAGCAGCCCACGTTCTTTCTCCAGAACCGGGCGATTTCGTCGTGGATCTGGCTGCGGCTCCGGGAATAAAAACTTCCCAGCTCGCAATGCTCATGGAGAACAGGGGAAAAATAGTGGCTGTGGACAACTCTAAGAGCAGACTTGGAAGAATGGCTTTGAAGATGAAACAGCTCGGAGTTAAAATCGTAGAATGCAGGCTGGAGGATGGAGCCACGTTTCTTCCTGAAAAAAGGGCTGATTGTGTTCTGCTCGACCCGCCCTGTTCAACCACCGGAGCTCTGAGAAACTACCCCTGCGTGAAGTGGAGGTTCGACGAGAAGAAGTACAGAGCCACGGTAAAACTGCAGAAAAAGATGCTGGAAAACGCTATGAGAATCGGGAATAAAGTTCTGTACTCCACATGCTCCATCACGTTCGACGAGAACGAAGGAAACGTAAAACTCTTTGAAAGCAGAGTTGAGAGAATCAGGGGCGGAAGAGTGAACAGGTGGAAGTCGTGCGGAATAAGGGAGTTCAACGGTATAAAGTTCAGAAAGTGGAAAGAAGTCGCGAGGTTCTGGCCTCACGTACACGACTGCTGCGGGTTTTTTATTGCCATTCTGAGTTCGATTTAACGTTTTGACTCGTTTTAACGTTTTGTCAGCGCCAGCTTAAGCTGTGAAACTTAAATTAACCGGTTAAACCCTGAACTCACCCTCAGAACACCTCACATAAGTTCTACCTTCTCCAGCTCCGCCAGCTCCGTTAAATAATTCTGCGAGCTCGAAAAGCTCCTGTTTTGAGGGAGGATTCACGCTTTTGAGAGACGAATCCAGAGGGTTCTCGTTGCTGAACTGCTGCAAAACTATTCTGTCAGCTCTGATCCCGGCTTTTCTTATCGTGTCGGCAATTTCTTTCAGCTCGTCTTCCCATACGAGCGACGGAACGACAGTAGTTCTTATCTCCCACGAAATCCCGCTCTCGTTCAAAAGCTTTAAAGACCTCTCAACCCTGTCCCACGCATCCCTTTTACCAGTTAAACTCCCGTACTTTTGGGGAGAAGTTTTGAAGTCTATCGCAACGTAATCCACCAGCTTGACCAGCTTTTCGAGCCTTTCCGGATAGTATCCGTTAGTGTCCAGCTTTACGCTCAGATCCCGACTCCTCAGCTCCTTAAGAAGTTCAGCAAGGTCACTCTGCATTGTCGGCTCTCCTCCCGTAATGCAGACCCCGTCAATTAAATAGTTCTCCGAAAGCTCCGAAGCCACCCGTTCAGGAGAGACCTCTACGCCTTTCGAAGTTACGAGCTCGTGGTTGTGGCAGTAAGGACAGCGGAAAGGGCAGCCTGTCAGAAAAACGACTGAACATAGTTTGCCGGGAAAATCTATCGTGGATAAATCGAGAATTCCACCGAGCCTCATTCTACA
>JALVYA010000163.1 GCA_027038095.1 Archaeoglobaceae archaeon | reverse complement strand
GCCCCACTCACCTCCCGAACCTCTTCCATTTGTAGTCTCCACACTTCCTGTCGTAGGGCGACACTTCCGCTCTGTGCCTGCGACAGTAGCCCAGCCCTCTACCAACTCCTCTGTAATGCTTCGGTGAGTCGTACCAAGCACAATCCTTACATGTCCTCATCACTCCAGCACCTCCAACAACTCAATCTCAGTTGTTGGATGCCAATGCTTCACGTAATCGTAACGTAAGGCTACGTACCTTCCTGAAGGGCTTACTTCGACAACCTTAGCCTCCATTATCTTGGGGTTTGTATGCAGACAGAACAGGATTCTGCGACCGATTAAGTCCTTCCAATTCACATCCACCATTAAACCACCTCATCAATGCCCAGATCCTTTAGGGTGAGCCCCCACTTCTCCGCTTCCTTCTTGAGTGCTTCCAGCTCCCTCTTCAGCCACCTCTTCCTCATGGCGTCCTTGGCGACGGCGTACAGCTTTTTGAGTTCCTCCACCCACTCTCCAGGGATGTACAGCGTCACGTCCCCTAGGTTTGCTCGGAACACCTTCCTGCCCTTATACCACACGTCAATATTGTGACCGTAGTCGTCGTACAGCATGTACAGTTCATAGTCCGTCGGCTTAACCCGCCTGAACTCCTCCCAAGTCATCGGCGGGAAGACGTGGAGGTCTCCGTGCTTCACGGCGAACGTGCTTCCCAGCTCCTCCGTCACCGTCGCAACCATAGAGTATATTCCGAGCTTCCTAGCCTCCTCAATCCTCTGCCCCTTGATCTCCTCGAACCTCTTCTTGAGTTTGTTCAGCAGAACCTCATCAATCTCCATGATCACACCCCCAAGTCATCGTTGTTCGGGAGGATCACCTCCAGCCCTCCCTCATCGCACTTGCGTATGCACTCTAGGTACTCCATGATGTCCTTCGCCCCCGCACACCACGAGTAGCACTGCTCGCCCTCAACCCTAACCTTCCTAGCCATTCACTTGTCACCCCCTATCAGTCCCCTACGCTTCAGATCCTGCCGTATCAGATCCTTCACGTACTCGCTCATGGTAGTGTATTCCTTCCTGAGGATCTGCTCCAACGCCCCCCTCCACTCTTGGGGGAGCGTGAGGGTTACGTGCACCCGGTGTTTAGGCATGGGACACACCGTTAACTATTCTACTCCATCTTTTTTATATTTTACTCTATTTTACCTTATATTAAATTAATATAAGGTAAAGGGATGGGGGTGAGTTTGTATGCCTTTTAAGATCTTCGCCCTTAAGTGGTTCGTGGTGGTAGCGTGTCCCACAAGATGATTCATAAGGCGTACACGGTTAAGTTAACAGCCGTGATCATGCTGGTGATCATGCTGGTGCTGTTATCCATAACATTATGCAACCTTGTTGGGTGGTTCAAGGGCATCGAGTACGTTAGGAGCAACGTTCACGGGGTCGTGAACAGGTCGCTCACCGTGCTTGCGGTGAGCGTTAGGTTCGGGACGACGATCACCTTGATTAACGTGGTGATAACCGTCATCATGCTCGTGGTTCTGGAGGGTGCCTTAAGCGGGATCGCTGACTCGATAATCCACTTGGTTAAGGTGTCTTCCCCCGCCGAGTATGATGCGGTAGTGCTTGCGGAGGAGAGGGAGAGGAGGTTCTACAGGTGGGTTAAGTGGGTGATGCTTGGGTCAACTGTGGCATTATGTGCGGTGGCTATTGCCCTCTCGGTAATGGCTCTCAAGGGATGAGGCATGAGCTCGGAGGATGAGGTGGAGAAGCTGGTGCTGGGCGTGGTGCTGGTGGCGTCCCTAATAGGCATTATCTGGATGCTGGTGGAGCTAATACTCTACTTCCTCTTCTCGGTGAGCGTTAAGGAAA
>JALVYA010000162.1 GCA_027038095.1 Archaeoglobaceae archaeon | reverse complement strand
TGAGCAAATCTTCTTCGCCTATTCTCGGAGTTACCGTCTCTCCAACAACGTAAACGTCGTAGCCAAGGTGCATGAGCCTCATGGCAAACGCTCTCGCCACGAACCCGCTCCTTCCTGCACCCATGACAAAGATTTTCCTCGCTCTCTCTATTGCGTCCATGAATTCCGCTACCTGCCTCATGTCAATGGATTTCTTCAGACTCTCAATCTGGTCTGAGATTACGTCAAGGAACTTCAACAGATTAGCCCCCACAAGTTGCTGCATAACCCGCACCTCTCCGCCGGCTCTCCCGTTACAGCGGAATACACACTTTTTCATCCTCAGTTTTTGAGCATACCAATTTAAATTTAAGCTTTTCTGATTGCAGAAGATTAAAAAACCCTGAAACATGTTCTGAGCTTTAAATACTGAAAACAAAAACGGACAGCAGGTAAGAAGAAATTAAATAGGAAAAGAACGAAATTACCAGCATGGAAATTACCGAATTTGGTAAAAATTCAGAAGTCCTTTACGAGGAGGTTGAATTCGACGGCAAAAAAGCGGCGTACATTACTCTGAACAGGCCCGAGAAGAGAAATGCTCTCTCTTTCGAAATGCTCAACGCCCTCTGCGATTCTCTGGATGAAGCAAACAGACCAGAAGTCAGGGCTGTCGTCATCAAAGGTGCTGGAAGCTGTTTTTCAGCGGGACATGACCTGAAGGAGATAGCGGAGGGTGATGAAACGTTTGTGAGGTTGATATTTGAAAACTGCTACAGGGTTATGAGGAAGATCAGGCAGATACCAAAACCCGTCATAGCTCAGGTTCACGGTTACGCTTTGGCTGCTGGCTGCCAGCTCGTTGCCGCCTGTGACATGGCCTTGGCTGCTGAAAATGCCAGGTTTTCCCTGCCGGGAGTTAAAATAGGGCTGTTCTGCACGACACCTCTCGCAGTTGTCAGCAGGGTTGTTGGAAGAAAAAAGGCTTTTGAAATGGCCTTTACCGGAGAAATGATAGACGCGTTTGAAGCTGAGAGAATCGGGCTCGTGAACAGGGTTGTGGAAGACGACAGACTTGAAGAAGAAGTTAAAAAACTCGTCGGAAAACTTTTGAATTACAGCAGGGATGTTATGGAAAAGGGAAAGGAATTCTTCTACAGGCAGTACTGCATGAACGAGTTTGAGGCGTTGCTCTACGGAATAGACGTAATAGTCGAAATGAGCAGGAGTGAAGCTGCAAAAGAGGGGCTTTCAGCTTTTCTGGAGAAAAGAGAGGCCAGATGGGATTGATTGATCGCTTTATAATTATTTTAGAAGCTCCCTTTTCATCAGCTCTATTCCCTCCAGCATCTGTTCGACATCGTCCTCCTTTACATCGCAACCGAACTCATCCGAAACTCTCCTCAGCGTATCCACATCGTAGCAGGCTGTGTAAAACTTCGCCATCTCCTCCCCATCAAGCCTCTTTCCAGAGCTGTAAAGTCCGAGAACGAGCTCCATGAAAACGTCGTTCATCCTGTTGTATATCTCCGCTCCCTGATCCTCTATCCACTCCCTTACAGTCCACTCCTTCTGCTGCCTGTGACCTTCGCAGAAGTCCTCATAAACGATGTGGTAGTACTCCTCCTCAGTACTTCTCATTCTGACGAGCGGGTAGAGTCTGCAGGAAGCAGGTCTGTCTGAGTAAACGCTGCAGCCCTTCTCGGTAACGAACGGACAGGCGTCGTTTTCAGACTTCAGCGTAACGACGGGCAATCCCGTTGCCGCACCGACGTGCCACTCGGTGTAATTTTCAAGAAATTCCGTTGAGCTCATGCCCAGACAGTTCTTCAGCCTGACTATGTCGTAGGGCATGAGAATCAGGGTTAAACTCCTGCAGCACATGTTGAAGCAGGAAAG
>JALVYA010000161.1 GCA_027038095.1 Archaeoglobaceae archaeon | reverse complement strand
TCCCACGAAGGGTAAAATACTCAGACCTTCTGACGGTAAGGAAGTTGAGAGCGTGGCATTCGTTCAGTGTGCGGGGAGCAGGGATGAGAACCACCTGCCCTACTGTTCTGCGATTTGCTGTCTTGCCTCCATAAAGCAGGCATTATACGTAAAGGAGAAAAATCCAGATGCCAGAGTTTACATCTGCTACATAGACCTCAGAACTCCCGGCCTTTACGAGGACTTCTACCGGAAGGCGATGAAGGCTGGAGTGGAGTTCATCAGGGGAAAGGTCGCCTGCGTCGAAGAGAGAGAAGAGAGCCTCGTAATCAGAGTTGAGGACACGCTGCTCGGAAAAATCAGAGAAATTAAAACTGACCTCGTCGTCCTCGCAGTGGGTATGCAGCCAAACAGCAGGGCGCTGAACCTTCGTTACAGGCAGGGAAAAGAACTGCCAGAGTTTCGCTATGGATTTTTAAGCTCCAACTTCGTGTGTTTTCCCTACGAAAGCCAGAGAACGGGAATTTACGCAGCCGGATGCGTTAAGGCTCCAATGGATGTGGCTACTGCTGTGGAGGATGCCTGCGGGGCCGTTATGAAAGCCATTCAGTGCATCGAGCTCGTATCGAAGGGTAAGACGACTTTCCCGATAACAGGAGAGCTTTCCCTGCCCCACTTCTTCCTTCAGAGGTGCACGCAGTGCATGAGGTGCCTTGAAGAGTGTCCCTTCTCCGCCATAGAGGAAGATGAAAGGGGTATGCCCGCTCTGAATCCGCTCAGGTGCAGAAGATGTGGTGTTTGCTCTGGAGCCTGCCCAGAGAGGATTATCTCCTTTGAAAACTACTCCGCAGACATGATTTCAGACATGATAAAGGCCATAGATGTGCCGGAAGGCAGCCTCAGAATACTCGCATTCTTCTGCGAGAACGACGCATATCCAGCTCTCGACATGGCAGCTCTGAACGGGTACAAGTGGAGTCCTCTGGTGAGAGTAATACCCGTCAGATGTTTGGGTTCAGTGAACGTTGTCTTTGTCGCTGACGCACTTTCGAGAGGTATAGACGGAATACTCATGGTCGGATGCAAGTACGGAGAGGATTACCAGTGCCACTTCATAAGAGGCAGTGAGCTGGCAAACAGGAGGATGGAGAACGTTCAGGAGACGTTGCAGAGACTGATGCTCGAGCCTGAGAGGGTTAAGCTTGTGGAGCTGGCGATCTCCGATTACGACAAAATACCCCAGATTATTGACGACTTTATAAAGCAGATAGAGCAGGTTGGGGCTAATCCTTACAGGTTTTGAATTTGGGGGTGGAATTTTGGAAGTTAAGGAAATGCTCGAAACGTATTTCGAAAGAATAGGGGAAATTCCAGATTCAGATAAATTCGTTCAGTGCATTCAGTGCGGTCTGTGCGGCGGATCCTGCCCTTACGGAGAGGGTATGGATTTCACTCCGAGAAGGATGATTCTTGCCGTAAGGGCAAACATGATTGATGACGTTCTGAAGAGTGGCGCTCAGTGGCTATGCTCCTCATGCTTCGTCTGCACCTTCAGGTGTCCGAGTCAGGTGCCCATAACAGATGCAGTAATACCGGGGCTCAGAGAGCTTTCGCTAATGGAAGGCGAACCTCCTGAAGAGCTCGCTTTGGCTCTGACGAGTATAGCGAGGTACGGGAATCCCTTTAAAAAATCCCCGAGGAAGAGAGGGGACTGGGTCAGGGAGCTGAGTAAAGAGGCTAATATTGACGTTCCCGTTATAGCTGAGAAGAAACGTGCAGACGTCCTGTTCATAACCGGGTGCTTTGGAGCGTACCACGGGAGGTGTAAGGAAATAACGAAGGCTTTTGCCAGAGTGATGCACCTGCTTGGAGTTGACTTCGCAGTTCTCGGGAGCGAAGAAAGGTGCACGGGTGATCTGG
>JALVYA010000160.1:3657-8613 GCA_027038095.1 Archaeoglobaceae archaeon | reverse complement strand
TTTTTATCCTTCATGGATAAAAAGGCTCAGGAAGTACTAAGGTTACTCGAGAACGACGCAAGGCTGACTTTCAGGGAAATAGCAGAAATGGTCGGAATGAGCGAGGACGAGGTTAGAGAAATCGTCAAAAAAGCTGAAGACAACGGAATAATTCTCAAGTACAAAACCCTGATAAACTGGGAAAAATTTGGGGAGGAGCCCGTTTATGCTGTGATAGACATAAGGGTTACTCTGACGAGGGAAAAGAGCTACGACGATATAGCGAAGAGAATAGCCAAATACCCGGAAGTTCATGCAGTCAGGCTGATAAGTGGAGATTACGACTTTCAGGTCGTCGTGAAGGGTAAGAGTCTGAAGGACGTCTCCTTCTTCGTCGCCGAAAAGATTTCCACGATTCCAGAGGTTCTCACAACTGTAACTCACTTCGTCCTCAGAACCTACAAGGAGGAGGGAGTTCTGCTGTTCAAGGAGGAAGAGGACAGGAGACTTGCCATAACTCCCTGATTTCATACTTTTACCTATCTTACCGTCAGAGCTCACCGAACAGGCTGATAAGTATTATAGTCCGAACCTTACCATTTTGCTGAGAGCCGAACAAAGGGGAGGTGTGATGAGAACTTCAAAAAGTGTGGAATCCCTAAAACCTTCAGGCATAAGAAAATTCTTTGAGCTAATAATAGGCAGGGAAGACGTCATAAGTCTCGGAGTTGGCGAACCGGACTTTCCCGTTCCCTGGAGGATAAGGGAGGAAATGATATACTCTCTGGAAAAGGGTATAACCTCGTATACGTCCAATTACGGTCTCTACGAGCTGAGAGAGAGCATAGCCAATTATTACGAAAAGTTTGGAGTTAAGTGTACTGCCGAAAACGTGATAGTGACCACGGGAGTCAGCGAGGCGGTGGATATAGTTTTGAGGGCGATTTTAAACCCGGGAGAGGGTGTTCTCATTCCCGAGCCCTGCTACGTCTCTTACCAGCCTCTGACCGTTCTCGCAGGGGGCGTGGCGTTGAGCTATCCCACAACTCCGGAATTTATACCGTCTTATGAGGAAATGCTGAAACTGGCGAAAAAGGCTGAAGGTGAGGGCGTTAAAATAAAGGCTGTGATGATTAACTACCCGAACAATCCAACCGGAGTTAGTTATAACAAATCAGTTCTCGAGGAAATAGCAGATTTTGCGGTTGAAAAAGACGCTGTAGTCATTTCAGACGAAATTTACTCGGAGCTCAGTTACTCTTTCAGGCACAGGTCCATAGCTTCACTGGAAGGCATGCCTGAGAGGTCTGTTATTCTCAACGGGTTTTCCAAGGCTTATTCGATGACAGGCCTGAGAATTGGCTACGCCATAGCTCCGGAAGACATTTTTAACGCCATGCTCAAAATTCACCAGTACTGCATGCTCTGCGCACCGGTGATATCGCAGATCGGGGCAATAGAAGCGCTGAGAAACGGGGAAAAAGACCTCGAGGAGATGAGGGCCGAGTACGTCAGGAGGAGAAACTTCTTCGTCAAGAGGATAAAAAACGTGCTGGACGTAAAAAAGCCAGATGGAGCCTTTTACGCTTTTCCGTCCATATCGAAAACGGGTCTGGACAGCGAGGAATTTGCCAAGAGGTTGCTTTTCGAAAAGAAGGTTGCCGTCGTTCCGGGAAGTGCTTTCGGAGATTGTGGAGAGGGGTACATACGGTGTGCTTACGCCGTCGGCATGGACAAGTTGAAAGAGGCAGTCGAGAGAATAGTCGAGTTCGTCGAGAGTCTGTAGTTTTCCAGTTTTTACCTTTCGTTGCTTTTCAGGCGTTTTTCAGACGTTTTCGGTAATGCAAAGCTGTAAAGTTATCAGGAAAGCTATCAGGAACTATCAGTCAGAGTTCAGTCTTTCTCACTTTCGAGCAGAGAATCCAGCAATTTTGGAGTTTCGGGAAACAGAACGTCCTCAGCCGCCTTCAGAGACTCCTCGTATATGTGGGCGTCGTTGGCAAAGTGGTAGTATTCGTAACCCGAAAAACCCGTAAGCTCCGACACGTAGGACGTTAGAGTCGCAAAGGCAAACATGTTGGCGTGCATTGCTCCAAACACGTCGTTGGACCTCATGTAGAATATTCCCGCAAGCCTCCTTCCCGCACTCTCTCTTCTTTTTCTGCCCGCCAGAAACTGGTAGCCCCTGAGGCAGGGAGGATCGTCGCAGAACAGATCCCATGGTCTCGAAACCGTAACGTAGCAGTCTCTCGAAAACCTGTTCTTCCTGAGCTTTTCTATGCACATATAAAGCTGGTCAACCTTTACGCTGTCGGCCTCACAGTACCTCGCCCTTTCTGCGTACGTGTAAACCTCACCCTCCCCTTTTTTTACTGGAGTGCTTACAGGCCTGTCTATGCACTCAGCGTGGATCACGTAGCTGTGGGCGTAACTTATTCCGTACTCTTTTGAAAACGGAGCCTTGTCGTGTATCTGGTTTTCCTCCGGATTTTTAACTTCTACGAACAGTCTCGGCAGAAACCTGCACTTTTCCTGCCCCTCGAAGAGCTTTCCCCATTCAGTCTTTTTTTCCATGCCGTGGTAAACGGCTTCAACAGCAGAATGCCAGGCTGAGGAAATCGAGTTTTCAACGATGTGCGTTCCCTCTTCAGTACTACCAAACACCTCCTTTAACTTTGAGTGACCAGTTTCCTTTTCAGCTCTTTCAACGTCCCTCTCGTACACGTGAGGGCAGGCAACGAGCATGCCAATGCTTCCAGCATCGAAACCCGAAAGGCTGCAAACTTTTTCGAGCATGTAGTTCAGCAGGTCAAAATCGTGGGTGAAGTAATCCGCAACGTTCAGACTTCTGATGTATGCGGTCAGGTTTACCCTGTCGTTGAAGTGGAGAAAACTGACCTCTGTTATTGCTGGTGGATAGGCCGAGAAGTGGTCTTCGGGATACCAGAGCGGGAGGGACATCCTCCTCGTAAAAGGACTCGACTTCAGCTTTGACGCTATAGCTTCCAGTAGATTTCCGGTTCTCTCCAGATAGCTCTCGAAAGTCTCTTTTTTGTCCTTAGAGCTTCCCGTGCACGCATGGCCTCTGTCAATGTACCAGAAACTTTCAATGTCGGAATCGAAGTACTCCGGATTTTTTACAACCAGAAGTACTGGAGGCGAGCGAAGAGTCATTCCGTACCTCGAAATCACCGGATTTCCTTCTTCGACCACCTTTGCGAGCAACCTCTGCATCGCTGCATCAGCTTTTGCTTCGACAATCATTGAGGTCAGGCTTTATTCACAGATAATTTAATTTGACGATTCGGTGTTTTGCCATGTAATGTCAAATGTGATGTCGAAAGAGGAGATCAAGAAGGAAATAGAAAGGCTGAAGGAGGAGAAAAACGCTGTAATTCTTGCTCACAACTACCAGACTCTGGACGTTCAGGATGTTGCCGACTTCAAAGGAGACAGCCTCGAACTCGCAGTCGCTGCATCCAGGCTTAAAGCGGACATCGTCGTGTTCTGCGGAGTTGACTTTATGGCTGAAACTGCAGCAGTTCTGAATCCGGACAAGAAGGTTCTGATTCCCTGTACCAGAGCTAAATGCCCGATGGCTGCACAGTTAACGCCGGAAATGGTGAGGGAGGCGAAGAAAAGCGGTTACCCGTTTATAGCTTACGTGAATACCCTTGCGTCCGTTAAGGCAGAGGCGGACATCTGCTGCACATCAGCCAATGCGGCAAAGGTTGCCAGAGCGGTAGCTAAAGATGGTGTTTGCTTTCTGGGGCCGGATGCCAACTTGGCAAAATTTGCCTGTAAAAATGGAATTAAGGTTATACCCGTTCCGGAACACGGATACTGTTACGTCCACAAGGCTTTTCAGGTGGAAGACGTGGAGAGGGCGAGAAAAGAACATCCAGAAGCCGAGGTAATCGTACATCCAGAGTGCGATTTGGAGGTTCAGGAAAGTGCCGACTTCGTTGGCTCTACGAGTCAGATGCTGAGGTACGCCCTGAACAGCGAGTGCGAGTCCTTCGTCGTTGGAACAGAAATTGGATTGATAGAGAGGATGAAAAGAGAAATAAAAGATAAACAGTTTTATCCGCTGAGAAGATCGGTATGCGTGGAGATGAAGCTGAACACTCTGGAAAACGTTTATTTGGCCTTAAAGGAGGAAAAACACGAGGTGAGGCTGGACGGGGAAATTGCAGAAAGAGCGAAAAAGGCTGTGAAGAGGATGTTTGAAGTGCTGGATTAGCTGCTGGTTCGAATAATTTAACTTTAATTTTCAATTAATAATTTAATAAAACAGTAAAATTTTAACAGGGTGAAAGGCGAGATGAAAAATGCAAAACTGAAGGTCAGTCTGCTTGGTTGCGGGGCGATTGGCAGAACCATTGCTGAAAACTCCGGAGATGACTACGAAATACTGGCTGTTTTCGACAGAAATATCGAAAAAGCTGAGGAGCTCGCCAGTACATGTTCAGCTGAAGTGGCGAAGAGCATGGAGGAATTTCTGGAGTACGCATCTCTCAGCGATGTGGTTGTGGAGGCAGCATCTCAGCAGGCCGTCAGGGAATGTCCGAAAATTTTAGAGCGTACGAACCTCGTAATCATGTCTGCTGGCGCTCTGAGAGATTCAGAGCTTCTTGAAAAACTGATCAGCACAGCCAGAGAAAGCGGTAAAAAGATACTCGTACCTTCCGGAGCTGTTGGAGGAATTGACGCTTTGAAAGCCGTTAAAGGTCTCGCAGAGGAAGTCGTGCTGAAAACAGTAAAGCATCCGGAAAGCCTGAAGGGTGCACCCTTCTTTAAGGAGAAGGGAATTTCCGAGAATATCGAGGAGAGAACTGTTCTTTTTGAAGGAAGCGCCATAGAAGCGATTAGACTTTTTCCGGCAAACGTAAACGTGGCAGCAACTGTTAGCCTGGCGTGCATGGGTTTCGACAGGACGAAGGTAATCGTTATCGCCGATCCGAACGTAAGAGAGAA
>JALVYA010000160.1:0-3557 GCA_027038095.1 Archaeoglobaceae archaeon | reverse complement strand
AGAAAGACGACCCCCGGCTTCAGGCTTTTCGAGAAGCTCGCAGTAATTCACGGAGGTGGCGACACGCACAGGATGAGTTTATCCGATTGCGTGCTTGTAAAGGATAACCACATTGCGGTGGCCGGTGGCGTCAGAAAAGCTCTGGAGCTCGCAAAAAACACGTCCTTCACGAAGAAGGTTGAGGTCGAGGTCAGTAACCTGAAAGACGCTTTGGAGGCTGTGAAGTGTGGAGCGGACATAATCATGCTCGACAACATGAGCGTTGAGGACGTCAGAAAAGCTGTGAGGGAGATAAGGAAAATAAGCGAAAACGTCGTAATAGAGGTGTCGGGAGGAATAACACCGGACAACGCAGAGGAGTATGCCAGAACAGGCGTGGACGTTATTTCTTCCGGCTACATAACTCACTCCGCCAGATCTGTGGACGTGAGCATGAGAATTAAAAGTGCATGAGAGTTAAAATTTCTGGCCAGCAGCAGAACGGAAGCTGAGGCATAACATAAAAAACGTTTTAATTCCAGATGCTTTAGCGAGCACCCATGTCAGGTAATGGTAATAACGTCTCAGATTCAGGAGAGCTGAAAAAAGAGTACGAGGCAGGAGAAGTTGAGGAGAAGTGGGTCAGGAAATGGAAAGACGACATGTACTATTTTGACTGGAATTCGAAAAAACCACATTTTATAATTGACACACCCCCTCCTTATCCTACTGGATCTTTTCATATAGGTAATACACTCAACTGGTGTTATATCGACTTCATAGCAAGGTACAGGAGGATGAAGGGATACGAGGTCATGTTCCCTCAGGGGTGGGACTGTCACGGATTGCCCACTGAAGTAAAGGTCGAAACTCTCTACGGAATCAAGAAAAACGACGTTCCGAGAGAAGAATTCAGGAAGCTATGCGTCGAGTTTACAGAGAAGAACATAGAGAAAATGAAGAAAACGATGAAGAGACTGGCTTTCTCCATAGACTGGAGCAAGGAATTCATAACCATGTATCCGGAGTACTACACGAAAACCCAGATTTCTTTCGTTAGAATGTACAGAAAAGGGCTGATATACAGGGGATATCACCCGGTAACCTTCTGTCCGAGGTGCGAAACGACAATAGCTCTCGCAGAAATAGAGTACAGGCAGGGGAAGACGAAGCTGAACTATATCCGTTTTGGAGACGGGGAGAATTCTATAGTGATTGCCACAACAAGACCAGAGCTGATTCCTGCGTGCGTGGCCATAGCCGTGCATCCAGAGGACGAGAGGTTCAGAGACAAAGTTGGAATGAGGGTAAAGGTACCTACAACCGATTACGAAGTGGAGGTTATAGAGGACGAAGAGGTTGACCCGGATTACGGTACAGGAGCCGTTATGATCTGTACTTTTGGAGACAAGCAGGACGTCAGATGGTGGAAAAAGCACGGTCTGGATCTCAGAATAATTATCGGCAGGGACGGCAGACTAAACGAAAAGGCTGGAAAGTACGCTGGAAAGACCACGGAAGAGGCGAGAAAAGCGATATTAGAGGATTTAAAGAAGGAGGGCAGGTTGCTCAGGCAGGAAGAGGTCGAACAGAACGTTGGTGTTTGCTGGAGGTGCAAGACCCCTATCGAAATAATAGCTGAGGAGCAGTGGTTCGTGAAGATCGACAGGGAAAAAGCGCTTGAAGCCGCCAGAAAAATAAAATGGGTACCGGAACACATGCTTTCGAGGCTTGAGAGCTGGGTGGAGGGAATGGAGTGGGACTGGGTCATAAGCAGACAGAGGATATTTGCCACTCCGATTCCCGTCTGGTACTGCAGGAAGTGCGGGGAAATCGTGGTTGCAAAAGAAGAGTGGTTGCCCGTTGACCCGACAAAGGACAGACCGAAGGAACCGTGTCCAAAGTGCGGTTCCACTGAATTCGAAGGAGAAAGCGATGTACTGGACACGTGGATGGACTCGTCCATAACACCTCTCGCGATAACGGGCTGGCCTTACGAATGGAAGGATTTCGACTATCCAACGAGTCTGAGACCGCAGGGACACGACATAATACGAACGTGGGCTTTTTACACGATAGTGAGATCCCTCGCTCTTGTCAACAGAATACCGTGGAAGGAGATAGTCATAAACGGTATGGTTCTCGGAGAGGACGGTAAAAAGATGAGCAAGAGCCTCGGAAACATAATTCAGCCGGACGAAGTGGTGGAGAAGTACGGTGCAGATGCCATGAGGCAGTGGGCAGCCACGGGAGTGATAGGAAGCGACGTCGTGTTTACGTGGAAGGAAGTTGTGGCCGCTTCCCGTTTTCAGCAGAAGTTCTGGAGCATAATCAGGTTTACAGCCAGACACCTCAGAGGGTGGAAGGTGAGGGATTCAGAACCTGAGCTCAGATTAGCCGACAGGTGGATTCTGTCCAAACTGGCTGGACTCGTGGACGCTGTAAACAGGGCAATGGACTGTTACAGATTTGACGAGGCTCTGAAGGCGATAAGAAATTTCGCATGGTACGAGTACGCCGACAACTACCTGGAGATTGTAAAGAACAGGCTCTACTCCGGAAGCGACGAAGAAAAAGAGTCTGCGAGGTTCGTGCTTTACACTGTGGCAAATGCCCTGATAAGAATGCTCGCACCCATAACGCCGTTTCTGGCGGAGGAGTGCTGGCACGTTCTGCTTTCCTGCGTGAATGCAAAGTGCAGGAGCGTGCATCTGGAAAGGTTTCCGGAATTCGAGGATTACAGTAGATTCGTTGACAGGAAAGCTGAAGAGTGCGGAGATTTAATGAGGGATCTGATTGCAGAAATAAGAAGGCTGAAGCACGACAGGGGTCTGGCCCTGAACGCTCCTTTGAGAATGATCAGGATTTACTCACCAGTGGAAATCGACCCAAGAGATATTGGAGGCGCTTTAAACTCGAAGGTAGAGGTGCTGAAGGAGAAACCGGAGGTTGAGGAGAGGATAAAGGAGGTTAAGCCCGACTTCAGCGTGCTCGGCCCGAAGTTCAGAGACAGGGTGAAGGACATAGTAAAAATCGTGAACTCTCTCGAAGAGGAGGAGAAGGAAAAACTCGTTACTGAGGGTTTGAAGCTGGAGGTTGGCGGAGAGACAGTTGAGCTCAAGCCTGAGTGGTTCAGAGCGGTCAGGGAAAAAGTCGTGAGCGGGAAGGTTGTGGACGTCGTGGAGGTCGGAGAGGCTGTGGCTTTTGTTGAGTTTTGACGTTTTTTATTTGTTTTGTTCGTTTATTGGTGGATGAGGCTGGTGTTTGTGTGTTGTCTGGTGATGGTAATATAATGGTACTGGAGCGAGCGATAACGAGTGGAAGAGTGGACTCGGCGAGAATTTATGGCCCTCATGGTATTACTTCTGTTATTAATAAGTTTAGACTGAATACATAAAATCATCCAGCCTCACCATGATTAAACACCTCATCCAGTATGCTTTCTTTCATTTCCTCAAGCAGAGTTATCTGCTTCTGGATTTTCTCTTTTAAGGTTTTGATTTTATCATAAACGCCATCAAGATAGTTTGCTATTTCTTTTTGCTTTTCAAGGTCTGGCTGGTTGTTGCGGAAGGGGA
>JALVYA010000159.1 GCA_027038095.1 Archaeoglobaceae archaeon | reverse complement strand
AGTAAATCCAGCAATCCTGACATTTTGTCAGGAAAACTTAACGTTGCTTAATAAATGTGTCGATGGTTTGGGCTGTAAATTCAGTTTTAGCCCTGCTGGAAGTTTGCTGAAACTGGGGACAGCAGAGATTTGCGTAATAAAAAGGGTTAAGAAAAAAAGAGTAAAGAGTTAAGAAAACTCAACGCACTTCTTGACAGCAGCGGGTATTCTGTGCAGGACATCCATGGCTGTAAAGCAGTAGCCTGCTTCTTCAAAGCACATGTCTCCGGCCAGTCCTGTGACGAAAGCTGAAGCGACAGCGGAATTAAAAGCCTCTGAATTCGAGAAAAACGCTCCGCAGACGCCGGCAAGCACGTCTCCCGTCCCTCCAACGGTCATCCCGGCGTTTCCGGTCTTATTTACCTTGACTCTCCTTCCGTCCGTAATTACGTCCTCTCTTCCCTTGAGAAGAATCGTGGCGTTAACGTCTTTCGCCAGCGACTTTAACTCTTCTGTACTCTCTCCGCTCAGTCCGAAGTACCTTTTCAGCTCTCCCCTGTGAGGGGTTAGAATGACTTCGGCATCGCTAACGACATCAACAGCCTGCAGAGCACCTGCGTCCAGCACAATCTTTTTGCAGAACTCTGATACGACCTCCACTGCCTTTCTCGCAGATTTTTCCTCCATTCCCATTCCTACTACCGCCACGTCGTACTTTCCACGGGGAATTTCTCCGGCATCTTCGAATCCGGTGACTATGAGCTCGGGTGAGAAGGAAGAAACGACATCTTTTATTTGCTCGGGAACTGCAAGAATCGACAAATCTGCACCTGCTCTCAGAGCGGCGAGAGATGCGAGTGCAGGAGCGCCTGTGTACGGCCCTCCGCCTACAACAAGTATCCTGCCGTGAGTGCCCTTGTGTCCGCCCTCGAACCTCCTGAAAGTCATCTTCACGTCACCCGGTCCGGCGAGTTTCTCCAGGTGCAGGGGTATTCCTATGTTTCTGACCACGACTTTTCCCACAACGTCCCTCACATCCTCTCTGAGCAAACCCGGCTTTGGTCTGTGGAAGGTCACCGTAACGTCTGCCTTCACGGCTTTTACGTACTCTCCCGTGTCGGGATTTAAGCCAGTGGGCACGTCAACAGCGATAACTTTAGCACCGCTCTCGTTTATCAGGTCAACCGCTCTGCTGTACGGCTCTCTCAGCTCTCCTCTCACGCCGGTGCCGAGCATCGCATCGACCACGCACTCAGCTTCAACTGCCTCTAACTTCAGGCTGCTCACTTCAAAAATCCTGACGTCGCTCAGTTTGAGAAGTTCGAAGTTCCTTTTCGCAATATCTGTCTTTATGTCTCTCGACTTTCCCATGAGGTAAACTTCCACGTCTGCATAGCTGGAAAGCACCCTTGACGAGACGAAGGAATCTCCGCCGTTATTTCCAAGTCCGGCAAATACGACCACCTTCGACGGGTTGAACTTCAGGATTTCCTCAGCCAGAGCCATTCCAGCATTCTCCATGAGCTGCAGCCTTGACAGACCGTAGTACTCGCAGTTCAGGTCTAGGGCCGCCATCTCTTTTGAAGTGATTGGCTCCAGAAAAATGTCCTTGGGGTTTTGCATAATGTCAGCTCAACAATCGGTATCTTACGGTTTTCGTTTTCCGGTTTACGAGTTTAATCTTGGGTCTTAATGGGTATACCTGCCGTTGAGGTTCGGGTTAAGCGCAAGGCGTCTGGAATGCAGCAGTTAAACCTTACTGTTTGGCACTATCTGACATCTACCGGGTTAACGATGCTGCTCAGGTTTTACAGTTATCCTGATTGCGATAACTATCATCCCCTTCAACGCTGCAAACTCTACACTTACTTGCTTCACGAAATCATGCAACTTGCTGTAGTTTTCTCTACGTATATGCTATTGTGCAAAGAAAA
>JALVYA010000158.1 GCA_027038095.1 Archaeoglobaceae archaeon | reverse complement strand
TCACTTTCATCCCCTCGCAAAAATTCTGAAAGCATCGAAACTACTTGATCCAGACTCTTCTACCCTCTTCTATGAAAATGATCCTCGACCCGACCTTGCCGAGCAAATCTCCTATTCTCTCCATGTGCCTCGCTGCAAGAACTATGTCTGCTGAACACATGCCCATCTCTGTAATCATGTCGATTACTTCGACGTAGCCTTTATCGACCCTGTCGTCAAGCTTCCACAGCCTTGATTTGAGGTCTTCCACGTTTCCGGCGTAAGCGTCTTCTATGACTTCAAACATCTTTAGTATCGTGCCCTGCATGTCCTCGAATTTTTCGATCAGGGGAGAGGTCGTGCACTCGTACATTGAAATTTCCTGAGTCAGGTCGGTTATTCTTTCGTAGCTGCTTGAAATCTTCATCATGCTAACTATAAACCTAAGATCCCTCGCCACGGGCTGAAACAGAGCAATTGCCGTTACGCAGTTAAAGTCTATGTCCGTGTGGAGCACGTCAGCTTCCTGCTCTATCTTACAAGCCTCAATTCGCTTTTTGTCGTCACGCTTCAAACCGTCGAGGCAGATTTTCACGGACTTTTTAGCCAGGTTGTGCAGTTCCATAACCTCTCTCTTGAGGGCTTCAAGCCTCTGCTCTATCATGGTCATGCTAACACCATCCAGAACTCCAGAAAATTTAACCCATTCTTCCGGTTAAATACTCTTCCGTCAACTTCTTCTTCGGATTTTCGAAGATATCTATCGTGCTGCCAACCTCTACGAGTTCTCCGAGGTACAGAAACGCCACGTAATCGCTCACTCTCGCTGCCTGAGCCGGTGAGTGCGTGACTATCACTATCGTCAGCTCGTCTTTGAGCTCGTATATCAGCTCTTCTATCTTCTTCGTGCTTATTGGATCGAGGTTTGACGTTGGCTCATCCATCAGCATAACCTTGGGCTTCATTGCAACAACCCTCGCTATGCACAGCCTCTGCTGCTGGCCACCGCTCAGCGCTGAGGCCGGTTTGTTGAGTTTATCCTTTACTTCATCCCAGAGTGCTGCTTTTTTCAGTGCCCACTCCACTATCTCGTTTAGCTCTTTTTTCGACTTGACGAGTTTGTTCAGCTTCAAACCAATAGCCACGTTGTCGTATATGCTCATGTGAGGGAACGGGTTTGGATGCTGAAAGACCATCCCCACGGTTCTCCTAACTTCTATTGGATTCATTTTGTATATGCTCTTTCCAAAAACCTTGATGTCCCCCTCAACTCTGGCTTTCTCGTTGAGCTCTAACAGTCTGTTAAAGGCTCTGAGCATGGTTGACTTTCCACAGCCGCTCGGCCCCATTATTGCAAAAACGACTTTTTCCGGTATGGTGAGGTTAACTCCTTTTATCACGTGATGCTTATCGTAATATATGTGTAAATTTTCGGTTTTTATAGCGTATCTTTCCGCTGTGCTTTCTTTAACGGATTCAAGTTCCCTGTCCTTTCCGGTGAGAATCACAGTTTCACCTCCTTAAGGCTGAGCCTTATTGGAAGGAAGAGTGCGAGGAAAATTACCATCAGAAGGAGAGAGGCTCCCCACGCAATTTCGTGGTAGTTTGTGTATGGCTGCTGGACGAGGTTGTAGATAAGCAGAGGTATTGCACCCACGGGCCTGTTCAGGCCGGAGAAGTAAACCCTCGAAGCCCCTCCAGCGGTGAACAGGAGTGGTGCAGTCTCTCCAGCTACTTTCGCTATACCTATGAGTATTCCCGTCATTATACCCTTTCTTGCAAGCCCCATCAAAACCCTGAAAACAACCTTTGCCCTCGTTAAACCCAGAGCAAAGGCCCCTTCTCTGTATTTTGGAGGTATGTTCTTCAACGATTCCTCCGTGTAAACAGCTACATACGGCATCATGACTATTGCGAGAGCGAAAGCTCCTGCTATGGC
>JALVYA010000157.1 GCA_027038095.1 Archaeoglobaceae archaeon | reverse complement strand
CACCAACTAGAAATAATGGAAAGATATACTGGGTAAATAAAACATAAAAATCAAAAGAGCTTCAACGAGAGGTGGGACAGCAGAGACTTTAACACATCCAGCAGGGAGAATGGCTTTGGTTTCTGGACTTCGGTTTTGTTCGTTTTTACACCAACAATTTTTGATGCGCTTTTCATGTACCTGTAAACGAGCTGCCCGTGACACGCAGCACAGATTTTCATCAGTATTCTCCCGTGAATCTCGTGAATTCCGCCCTTATGGCAGTAACGGCAGTTGGTGGTTGGAGGGAGTTTTATCATGCTCTTACCGTGACACTTGTAACACGGTACATCAGCATGAGGAATGTGAACAGTTATTGGTGTGACGTTCGAGTAGTTCGGGCCCAGATGGCATTTTATGCACGGCCCTGCTCCATGCAACCTGTCGACTGCAGACATGTTAATATGGTTCCCGTTCCATATCCACTGAATGTTGTGGCACGCACAGTTTCCGAGTTTTCTGTTGTACTCGGACGGAGTTAACAAAAGGTCGTGGCAGGGAAAGCAAAGTCTTCCGTAGCCGGCAGGATGCTGCTCGGCAGTCATCATGGCAAAAGATAGAACGGGAAGGGTGACGGTAACTGCCAGGAGAATCAGGGAAGCGATGAGCGCAATTCTCACCTTTGGCATCAGCAGAATTGGTGTGCCCTTGTATAAATTCTTTTCAGTTTTTACTTTACCGGTCAATTTTCGTCTTTAAACAGCACAAAACAGTGCGGAATTGATCTGTAAAAATTGTCAAAAAATCACACGTTAAAGATTTTAACCGCATTGGTTCCAACCCTGATGCTTTCGTCAAGCCTAACTTCCTCGGTTATCACGGCTTTCCCCCTGACTCCCATGTCTTTCAGAAACTCAACTATGTTTTTATCGCTTCTATCCTCCATGGCGAACGGAATAACGCCGTAAGAGAAGCTTAATTCTTTGCAAACTTTCTCTTCGGGAGTGAATGCGAATATCCACTGAGACGGCTTAAAGCGCGAAATGCACCTTGCCGTTCTTCCACTCCTCGTTCTTGCAATTATCATGTCTATGTCGAGGCACTTCATTATCTGAACTATCGCAAGAGCTATAGCATCAACAGCACTCTTTCTCTCACTGCACGTTTTCTTCATTATCGTCAAAACCCTGTTTTCGGCAAACTCTTCCCTGTAATCCTCCGTGAATCTGGCTATGGCTGCCATCGTCTCAACAGCCTCGACCGGGTACTTCCCTATGGCTGTTTCCTCAGAGAGCATGAGAGCGTCACTCCCATCGAGTATTGCGTTTGCAACGTCTGTTGCCTCAGCTCTCGTTGGTCTTACGTCTGCTATCATGGACTCAAGCATCTGAGTGGCGGTTATAACGGGCTTTGAAGCGAGATTTGCCTTCAAAATCAACCTCTTCTGAAGTACGGCGAGTTCTTCTATGGGCATTTCCACGCCAAGGTCTCCTCTCGCAACCATAATTCCGTCCGCAGCCTCGAGTATTCCGTCTATGTTTTTAACGGCAATCCCTCTCTCTATTTTCGCTATGAGAAACGCATTCGTAAGCTTTCTCACTCTCTCGACGTCCTCTCTACTGCCAACAAAAGATATTCCAACCGCATCGACTCTGTCCCCAAAAGTCTTCAGCAGTTCCACATCCTCCTCTGTCGGAACGGGAACGTCTGTACTCCCCGGAACGTTTATTCCCCTTCTGGAAGTGACAGTTCCACCACACAGAACCGTGCAAACGACTTCGTTCTCAGTCTTTTCCTCGACTCTAAGCTTTATTATCCCGTCACACAGGTAGACGAGGTCTCCTTTGCTGACTATCCTCGGAAACTCCTCGTACTCAACGGGAATTCTTATTTCGTCTGCCTTTTCACTTATCGGTTGTTTTTCCCTTTTTTCGTCTTTACAGGTAAA
>JALVYA010000156.1 GCA_027038095.1 Archaeoglobaceae archaeon | reverse complement strand
TGACCGGTTCTGGAAAGAAGGATGACTGCACGATAATACCATTTCTTATTTCCATGTAATGTGATGGGGAATTTGTTGTATATTTTGTTTACCACAGGTTAACTTAATAATGTAATAAAGATTAAATGTATATTTCTTGTTTTCCTAATTTCTCATAATTCCTTTTTTAGGGTTTTGAGCATAACAATGCAGGATATCTTTGGTTTCTCACGGCAGGAGCGTGGAGTCGCTGAAGGAATTGGGAGGAATTGGGGATCAGCTTCGGTTAAGTTAGAATAGGTCTGCAACATGTTAACTATACCGATAATTACGCCAATATTATCCACTACCGTAAAAACGTAATCAACAAATCTCAGTTCAATCTCCACTCTAAACCCAGTCCCAAGTTTCTCAAATGAGAAAGCAAGGAGAACTCTAGCAACCCCTACAGGAACACCGTAGAGAATCTTGAATTTGAATACCACATCGGAGTTTTAATCCAGTTAGGAACATAAACAGTCGTCTGGTAATCAGCGATGTTTCATTTTCATCTTTCCACTCTCAAAACTACCCATTCAACCCTTCCCTGCTCAACAGCATCCCTGATAAGCCTCTCCCTCTTGCTAAGCGTCGATTTCCCTGATTTTACCTCAACGAAAACTATTTTCCTTAAATCTCCTTCATCCAGTCCATCAAAAACAATCAAATCGACAGGAGAGCCGATGAAGCAGGCATCCTTTGGGTTGTACCTGAATTCCGGTAAATAGGGGATAAGATGTTCAGTTACCTTTCCCGTAATCACTGCCTTGCTCTTTTCTATCGCATCTTTCCTTATCTCCTTCTCGTATCTCTGTTTCCACTCATTGAAAAGAATTTCAGCTTTCTTTGCTGATGCGGTTTCGAGTTCTCTTTCTCTCCATTCTTCAAATATCTGTCTCGCTCTCTGCTCTATTCTGCCTTTAAGCTCAGCATACCTCCAGAGCAGGATTAGTAAAGCAAGGAAAAATCGACAACAGGGATCAGATAGTCCATCCTATCACCTCGCAATCCTCCACAAACCTGTTTTGTTAGCCCTTGCAATCTCCTCAAGCCGCAGGTAGTATGCCTCTTTCCTGCATTTTCCCTCTTTGTACACCCTTGCAAGCCCGTTTTTCACGAGTAATGCGTTGAAGTCTGTCCCGTTCTCTAAATAGACATAGGCAAGGTATCTCCCGTAGTAACCTTTTAAGCCAGCAGTTTTATCGAATTCGATGTAGACTGTTTTGTTGTAGAGCATTTTATAGGCAAAGTCCTTAGCCTTCCAGCCCCATTCAGCCAGATAAGTCAAATTGGTTATCGCATCGTATTCGTATGGTCTGTTCTTCTCTGGATATTTCTCAGGAGTGTCAACGCCCAGCAGTCTGATTACCAGAATTTGCCCGCTCAGATTGACTTTTATCGTGTCTCCATCGTAAACGTATATAACTTTTGCAGGATATTTAACGCCGAACCGAAATTCAGTAGTTAGGATTGGAGTCTGTACTTGAGCGGGAGTAATCGCTGGTGTTTGTGAAGGAGTGTGTGTTACAACAGTCTCTGATGGTGCTGGAGTAATCGTAAGGTGTGATGTTTGGGCTGGAGTTTGTCTTAGCTCCGGTGATTTAGCCAGACAACCTAAAACTACGAATGCAATCAGGATAAGCAGAAATATTCTCTTATTCATTGCATCACCTATAACTCCAGAGCAGCCATGACGACATCCCGATCGTACTTCTTTATTATGTACCTCGTCCTCCCCCTGCCTTTCCTGCCCATTGCAACGTCAATCAGCCTGAGCCTTTCGAGCTTGTTGATTATCTCGTAAAAGCGTGTATAGCTCATCCCCACTTCTGCCTTGAGGATTTTGAATACGTCTCCTGAGTTCACGTCTCCTTTAATAGAGTAGATTATCTTCAGAGTTTCTCTCTCATCTGAATTCAGAGCTGAGATACTTTTAGCCA
>JALVYA010000155.1 GCA_027038095.1 Archaeoglobaceae archaeon | reverse complement strand
CAAGGTATTTCTTTATTTCCTCTATCTCCACTTCTCTGTAGTGAAATATACTTGCCGCCAGACAGGCATCTGCCTTGCCTTCAACAAAACCCTCGTAGAAGTGTTCCTTTGTTCCCGCACCTCCCGAGGCTATAACGGGGATGGACACTTCTTCAGCTATTTTTCTCGTGATCGGTATGTCGAACCCCTCCTTCGTTCCGTCCCTCTCCATTGACGTCAGTAAAATTTCTCCAGCTCCTAACTCTTCAACTCTTTTAGCCCACGCAACAGCATCAATTCCAACGGGTTTCCTGCCTCCGTAGATTACAACTTCATACCAGCACTTCTTCCCGTTCACGTCAATGATATACTCGGCATTCTCCGCATTCAAGTCAAAATTTCTCCGGCAGTCTATCGCTATGACTATGCACTGGCTGCCAAAAATCTTCGCTCCGTCGCTTATCAGTCTGGGGTTCTTTACGGCTGAAGTATTTATTGCGACCTTGTCGGCTCCGGCGGAGAGCATTTTGTTTATGTCTTCCAGACTCTTTATGCCTCCACCCACTGTGAGGGGTATAAACACCTCTTCAGCCGTTTTTTCCACGACGTCAACCATCGTTTCTCTGCCGTATGCCGATGCAGTTATGTCGAGAAACACGAGTTCGTCAGCCCCCTCCTCATTGTACCTCTTTGCGAGTTCTACGGGGTCTCCAGCCTCTCTCAGGTTAACGAAGTGAACGCCCTTTACAACAGTGGCACCCTTTTCGTCGAGAGTTACATCCAAACACGGTATTATGCGTTTTGCAAGCATGAACTCAGGAAACACCTGTGGTTTTTCAACTTTTACCGTTTGGCAAGTTATAAGGTAAGAGATGTAGTTAAGAGATAGATAAATATTGATAAAATTAAAAACAAAAGATTACTTCAGCTCGTCAAAACGCCCTCCACCTCTGAGGTAGAGCAGTATCGCTATTATTACTGCTGCAATCACCACGCCACCTGCAGCGTACAGCACCGTCCTGTTAACGCTGAACGACGGTAGAGATAAACCCCCTGAAGTGGATTTGTTTGTCGATGTTGCTGTAGCATTTGTTGAAATTTTACTTTCCAGCTGGTTTAGCAGGTTTTCGGCGCTGATGTACGTTTTGTTCGCAAAGTCCATTGAACTTTTTGCCTTTGATAATGCATCGTCGTAAAGTCCCTGATTTATCGCTGCCTGCACAGCCTGTATGTCCGTTTCAATTGTGGAGTAGTCGTTCTGAAGTTCGTTAAAACTGGCCTTAATCTGAATTTTTTCCGAAATCGACATTTTTACCGCACCGCTGTTTATTTCGTCAACGTACGCACTGATCTGGTTGATCAGGTCGTATATTTCGTTGGCTTTATCCTTGAGCTGCTTGCACAGGTATTCGGCTTTGACCTTCTTCAGGTCTTTTTCGGCTCTGTTCAACCACATGTTTGTCAGGTTAAGCCTGCTATCAGCAGTTATGTAGTCTCCGTTACTGAACAGGGTTTTTGCCTGCGTTAAATTGTCGTGCGCGCACGTCAGGTCTTTGCTCAGTGATGTTGTGTCGACCTGCCCCAGGTATTTGTCGAGCAGTTTTTTCAGGTTGTTGTACTTGTTTGTCGCAGCGTTTAAATCGGACTGGAATTTTGTCTTATTCACTACCGGTATGACTACCGGAGGCAGGCAGTTCTCGGGAGCACCCTGAACTTCGACCTTCAGAGCTACCAGTTTCGTAAGTCTTGAAGAAGAAGCAGGTACCTTGCCCGAAACCGTTATGTTTATCTCTCCGTAGCCGTACTCCCACTGATCGGTGCCCGGAAGGTTTAGCGTTACGCTGTTGCTTCCACTCTTTATCGGGTAAGCGGACATCAAAGTGTTTTCACTGCTGTACCTGAAAGCGTAGGCGTTTATCGTGTTATCGCTGAGCTGAGAAGTAATCGTATAGGTTCTTCCAGCAATGGTCGTTGCTTCAGAAGT
>JALVYA010000154.1 GCA_027038095.1 Archaeoglobaceae archaeon | reverse complement strand
GCTTAAAGCAAGCAGGGTTCTGAGGTGGCCTGTGTGAAGAGGTGTTTCCCTCACGAGCAGTACAAGCCTCCTCCTCTCCTTCAGCGTTACATCAGCAGCCCTCGAAATCAGGTTGTCGGTAATGCCATACGCTATGCTCGATGCCGTTTTTATGCTGCACGGTGCCACGATCATGCCATCATGTTTGAAAGTGCCGCTCGAAAGTCCGGCACCTATGTCTTCGTTCGAATAGATTGCAGATGCCTTTTTTCTCACATCCTCGAATTCTACACCTTCCGCTTTCATCGTGAGCAGTGCCGCTTTCGAAACTATCACGTGTGTTTCCACACCCACCTCTTTCAGAATCTCAAGTATTTTCAGACCGTATACCTGGCCTGACGCTCCGGTAAACGCGACTATCACCTTCACGCTGGCGAATTCGTATGCCTTTTATATAATTCTGCCGAACGCGATTCAATGTCTGAAAAAATCAGGGTAAGCGATCAAAAGGTTAAGGTGAAGATAACGAGAAACGATACCTCCCTGTCAGTATTCCGGGCTTTGAGGAAAGGCCATTTATCTGGAGCGGAGATAGCCAACAGCCTGGGTATAAGTCGAACTGCCGTCTGGAAGGCGATTGAGAAAATCAGGAGTTCCGGATATACTGTGGAATCAAAAAGAGGGAGGGGTTATGTACTCACGAAAACTCCTGAATTTCCGGTTTACGAAGTGGCCGAACTCTGCTTTTCAAAAGGAGTTGAGGAATTCTATTTTTTCAGCGAGGTTGACTCCACGAACTCTTTCCTGAAAAACCTGATTTCCGAGAGACCGGTAAGAGCAGTGGCAGTCGCTCTGGAGCAAACTGCCGGTAGAGGCAGATTAGGAAGGGTGTGGGTCAGCAAAAGAGGTGGTCTGTACCTTTCTCTAACCCACAGAGTCAGCATGAATCTGGACGAAATTCCCAGGATAACACTGTGTACGGGAGTGGCGGTGTGCAAGGCAATACAGAACGTTTGTAACTGCGACGCATCACTTAAATGGCCAAACGACATTATTCTGAACGGAAAAAAACTCGGTGGGATACTCTGCGAGCTGTGCGGCGAGTCTGACAGCGTATGGGTTATAATTGGCATAGGCGTAAACGTGAAAAACGAGGTACCTGAAAACGCCATCAACCTCTCAGCCTATAACGTTACAGTGGGAGACCTCTGCAAATCCGTTTTAAACAGCGTTTTTCACCACCTTTCCGAACTGCCAGAAAAATGGGATACAATCAGAGAGGAATGGATTAAACTTGCAGAGCCGATGCTCGGCAGAAAGGTGGAGGTGTATTCCGCTGGAAAGAGGTACACGGGAATTAGCAGAGGTATAGATGACAGTGGAGCGTTACTGCTCGAATCGAATGGGAAAAAGATAAGAGTCTTTTCGGGAGACTGTTTTTACGTATAGCTTCAGGAGGTGGTAAAAATGAGCGAGGACATAGAATGTCCGAAGTGTGGAAGCAAAGTCAGGGTGGTTGATAAGCGCGAAAAAGGGGAAAGAGCGATATACATACTTGAATGCCCGAAGTGCGGTGGAAAGGGAAAACTCATAAGAATAGGAGAAATAGGCGTGGAATTTCTCGACTTTGAGTGACTTCTACCAGTTATTACCTAGACTTTTCTTTCACGGTAGCGAGGAATGCGAGGTAAGCGTCTAACTGAATTCTTTCGTGTGACCCCTCCGTAAGCCTGAAGTCGATCTCCCCCAGTTTGTCCACCAGCTGAACTTTGAGTTTTTCGTCCATGCTCGATGAAACTATTTCCCTGAAAAGCTGGGAAACAACATCCTCACCGCTCATACCGTACTCAACCATGAGTTTGTCGAGCTTTTCTCTTGCCTCCATGAACTTTCCCTCAAGAGCAGTTTTTAAGAGCTCCTTTACCTCTTCAGGTCTGGCCGTGGCAGTTATCTGGTACACGGTATCAGCGTCTATGACTTTGTTCAGCGCAGCAG
>JALVYA010000153.1 GCA_027038095.1 Archaeoglobaceae archaeon | reverse complement strand
CCTATACCGTTGACAACGCATACCTTCAGCTCGAAAACATCACTGCCGACCAGTTTTCTGAATTCCGGTCTGAGGGGTATTGGAACGGTCGCCTTAACGACTGGATGAGTGTATCCTCTGACCTGCTTGAAGTTCCACTTCGGACTGCAGGCGCTGGGGTCCTGACCGGAGAGAACGTGATAGACGAATCTCATCGCGGCCTCCATTACTCCTCCACTCGTGCCAAAAATCGTTCCTCCACCACTGTACCATTCGAAGTCTTTTGGCTTTTCAGATTCTTCAAATTCCAGCAGGTTTATGCCAAGTCTTCTGAATAACTCAGCTAAATCTCTCGTTGTAAGCACGGCGTCGATATCCGGGAATTTAGGCGTGTCTTCCGGGATGTAACCGTGTTCTCTGAGCCACTTCCACGCGTGACAGAACTCCGGACGAGAAGCTTCAAATATCTTGGCTGTGCACGGCATTATTCCAACAGTGTAGACCTTTCTCGGGTCGTGCTTCCAGATTTTCAGAGCACCGTATGTTTTGGCGGTGGGGCCGGCCATCTGCATTGGGGAGTCGCAGCTCGAGATGTGTGGAAGTACAGCGGGATAGTATATCTCTGCATACCTAATCCATGCCGGGCAGCAGCTCGTGAACTGAGGTAGGGGTTCATCTTTGAAGCGCTCGAGGTTGTCAAGCTTCAGTTTCCTGTTACCCCATATCTCCACTTCCAGCTTCTTTAAACCGAGAATCCAGTAGGCTATTTTTCCGAGCAACTCGGTTGCTTCTTCCATTATTGTCTGGTCTGCAGCGTAGTTGTTTTCGTATATCACGAAACCTGCCTTGTTCAGTGCCCTGTACAGCCTGCCAACTGTCAGCGTTCCCGGAGGTTTACCGAATTCCTCTGCAATGGCCACTCTAACTGCCGGGGCAATGATTGCCACGACGAGCGTGTCCTTGTCTTTGAGCTTTTGCATCACTTCGTCCACGAAGCTCATCTGCTCTATCGCACCAAACGGGCAGTTAACCAGACACTGTCCACAGATTACGCATTTGTCCAGGTTTATTCTGTGAGTTACTCCGAGCTCTCCCTCTATCGCACCTGCTGAACAGAGTCTTCTGCACGTGTCGCAGCCGACACAGTGTTTCGGGTTTATCTGAACTATACCTTTAAGCTCTCCGGGTCGATAGGTTCCGCCTCCAGCTCTTGCACCCGGTGGTTCCCTAAATGTCCTGATTTTCATCACGCTCACGAGCACACCTCCGTGTTACAGCAACGACTAGCTGTAAGTACTCATAATAAGCTGAATATAAAATTTTCTTACTAATTGCTACGTGATTAATTATTAAGAAATAAAAAATAACAAAAGATATCGAAAAATTATGAATTAGTCTTCAGTTCTTTGGATCTATCTACATACTTCGTGTGAAGAAGTTCGTGAGACTTCTCACTGATTGGATGTTCAAAGAATTCTTTATACATCTGCTGGATTTCTGGGTTCTCGTGGGATTTCCTGAGCGGTAGCTGCCTGTCGTGAGCGGTCAGAGCGTCAACTCTCGCCTTGATCCTCTCAAAGTTCGTTGGTAACGGCTGTCCTCCACCTCCAATGCATCCACCGGGACACGCCATGAACTCGATAAAGTGGAACTTTGCGAACTCTCCTCCGTTCCTGATGGACTCGCAAACCTTCCTCGCATTTCCAAGACCGTGTGCAACTGCCACGTTTATCTCCTTGCCGTTGAGCTTTATCGTGGCAACCTTTATGCCGTCCAGCGTTTCGAGCTCCTCCCACTCGAGCTTCTGTAACGTTTTACCGGTAATCAGCTCATACGCAGTTCTTAAAGCGGCCTCCATGACTCCTCCGGTTCTTCCGAATATGGCAGCAGCTCCTGTGTACTTTCCGAGCAGCGTGTCCGGTCCCTCGTCTGGCAGTTTGGTTATGTCTATTCCGGCCATTCTGAGCAGCTTTGCAAATTCTCTCGTTGTGATCACGAT
>JALVYA010000152.1 GCA_027038095.1 Archaeoglobaceae archaeon | reverse complement strand
TTCCCTTACCCTTTATCCTGCGGAGTGGTGTTGCGTTCACTATCTTCTTAAGAATCCTTATCCATTTGGGAACCTCCACCACTTCCTTGACGCCGACCTTGCTGGGGTTCCTCCCAGTCACGTAGACTGTCCACACCAGAGGCGTATATGGTTCGCCGTTGTACCACAGCTCCTTCGGAATCCTGTACGTGTACGTGTAGTCGAGCTCGAATATCCCGAGCCTCCGAGCAAGCGTCAGCTCTAAAGCGTCAACGCCGATGACTAACACACGCACTTATAAGCACCCGATAACGTCCTCGTGCCATAATAATATATGCGTTATACCTTCCTGACGGAGTCTTCGAGCTCCTTAACCTTGGAGCACACGCTCAACGCCTTCTCGAACAGCATGTTCTTCGTGGCGAGCGTTGACGCCTCCACGCACAGCACGCAGTACCCCCTATTCAGCCACCTAGTGTACATCTTGCACGACTTCGTGCAACCATTTATGCGGGTGCAGAGAATCACACACACCTTCCTGTCCCTATCAACTAACGCTTTCCTGTCCTTAACCTTCCTAGGCTTCTTCCTACGCTTCCTCCTCCTACCCATCCACCCTCACCACCCTGAGCACTACCTCGCCGTCCTTGGAGTCCTGCACCTCAACAAGAACGTAGTCCCAGTTACTGGGGACGACTCCCTTAACGTTCAGCAGGACGGTTCCGTCACTCCGCTTGTAAAGCTTCCTGACCTTCCTCAACACACACACCAAGAAAGAATGTGGGGAATAGTTGAAAAAAGGACTCTGCCGTGCTTAGAGCTGTACTCCAGTGTCGGCTCCAGCTACGGACATGTTGACCCCGCCATACCTTCCCCAGAGGGACACGTTCACCTTAACCTTCTTCCCCCTGAACGCCCCTCTCTTGTAGTCCACGATTCCCTTAAGCACGTCAACGACTATCGAGCCGTCTGGGGTAACCTGAACGATTCCCTTCTCGCTCGGCGGGACTATTATCTTCCCGTTCTTGTCAACGTACACTATCAGCCTGCCCCACCCGTTGGCGATGTTTATTGCGATCGCAACCCTTCCAGCATCGGATGCTTTTGCGTACTGCCTCCACACATCAATCTGGGGCTTGATCACGAGCTTGTCCCCCTCCACCTCCACCTTCGGGGGGACGGACTTGAACACCTTCCCGCCAGCTATGACGTACCTCTGACCCTCAATGGTCTTAACGCCTCCCCACTTACCCATATGCCTTAACGAGTTCTCAATGCTTTTCGGGACGTTGAAGATGTTCTCTCCTTCCCCCGATTCGTGCTCCTCCTTAGCCACGCTCGGCATGCCCATAACGTGCTCCATGATCCTTTCCTTCTTTTCCCTCTCCATCATCGCTTCCCTAACCTCGTTCACGTACCTAGCTGGGGGCTGGGGGTAGGGTTCTTCCCTCTCCCGCTCAACGTGTTCCTCGTGGAAGAACATCCTGTTCGGGACGCTGACCTTCGGGCGTCGTGTTTGCCTTGACTGAGTGCTGTTTGCGTACTGACGCATGACCCTTATCAGCACCTTAACCACCACGTATAGAAGACGCTTGCGTGGTATTTATTCGTAAAAGGATTAAGGTAGGACTTCGTACACGCCTGGCTTCACGTACTTAACTACGTGTCCCTCCCTCGCCCACCTCCTGAGCTTCCTCCTTAAGCTGGAGATCATGTACACGGCTCCGTTCTCCTGCATCCACTTCCTCGCCTCAAGCTCGAAGTCGGATGCGGTGAAGGTTCTTAGCTTCGCACTCTTGGCTGTGCAGTACTTCCGCACCCTAATCACGTCCCCGAGCTCGGGCATGAGCCTGTCGAAGCACTTCACGTACTCCCTCATTCGGGCTGTCTGCAACGCCCTGACGATTATCTCGATCATCACGTCCTCGGGAATCTTCCCCATTACCTTCACCTAGCCTTCAGCTCTAAGTGACCTCCGAGGAGCTGGAGTTCCGCAACGAATTCCTTCC
>JALVYA010000151.1 GCA_027038095.1 Archaeoglobaceae archaeon | reverse complement strand
TGTCCCAAGAAAATTACGCTCGAAGAACTGGCGAAGGAGCTTGGAGTTTCGAAGTCAACCCTGTCGAACTGTATCAGGAGAGGTCTGAAGAAAGTCCTCATGCAGTACTTTGACATGGTCGATTGAAACTGAGAAAACGATCATGAAGTAGACAAAAGCCGAAAGAATTTTGTACTATTTTTGATACTGTTTTAAAAGCATGTCGATGCACACTCATCTGGCGAGAGACTTAATAGACGTTGCGGCCGGGAGAAAAGAGCCCGATTTCGTTCTTTCCGGAGAAGTGTTTTCCGTGTTTACGGGAGAGTGTTTTGAGGCTGACGTTGCTGTATACTCCGGATACATAGCCGGAGTTGGAGAGTACTCAAACGCAGACGTTTACGAAGTTGAATGCCTCTTACCCGGGTTTATAGACGCTCACCTCCACGTGGAAAGTACGTTGCTGCACCCTGCGGAGTTTGCAAAGGCAGTTTTGAAACACGGCACGACGTCCATCATTGCTGACCCGCACGAAATAACAAACGTCTGCGGAAAGCAGGGGTTGAAGTTCATGATTGACGCCACCGCCAATCTACCTGTTGACTTTTACTTCACAGCCCCACCCTGCGTTCCCGCAGTTGAAGGACTGGAGAGCTTTGCGTTCAGACTCGAAGTTGGAGATATTAAAGAGGTGCTCGGGTACGAGAGAGTTATAGGTTTAGCTGAGGTCATGAACTATCCGGCTGTTGTTGAAGGAGATGTTTCGATAACTTCGAAGATAGACATCGCAAGAGAGATGGGGGTAACAATCGACGGGCACTGCCCCGGTTTGAGCGGTAAAGCGCTGAACGCATACATTGCTGCGGGAATAAGCACCGATCACGAAAGTACGAGCCTCGAGGAAGTCATGGAAAAGCTCAGAAGGGGTATGAAGATAATGCTCAGGGAGGGTAGCATTGCGAGAAACCTGAAGTCCCTCGCCAGAGCTGTATCTCCGTACACACTCTCAAACCTTATGATCGTGAGCGATGACTTGCTTCCAGATGACCTCCTGAAGGGGCACATTGACGAGAGGCTGAGAAGAGCTGTGAGGTACGGTATAAAAGCTGGAGATGCTGTGAGAATGGTAACGATAAATCCGGCAATGCACTACTCCCTGAACTGCGGGGCTGTTGCTCCCGGCTACAGCGCTGACCTCGTATCCGTTAACGGATTTGACGAGTTTGAAGTCGGGCTTGTGGTCAAAAACGGCAAAATCGTGTGGGACGGGAAATACAGGTGCAGTTTTCCAAAACTTGACGTGTCAGAAATGCCGGAAGTCGTCAGAAACAGCTTTAAAATGCACGAAATAACTCTGGAAGACGTAAAAATTCCGGCTGAAGGTAGCGTTTGCAGGCTGATAAAGCCGGTAAAGGATCAGATTCTCACAGAGGCTGGAGAGTACGAGCCCCCTGTAAAGAACGGTTTTGCCCAGCCCAATCCCGAACTGGGTGTTTCCAAGGTCGTGGTTGCAGACAGACATGGAGCTGGAAAGCTTATTGGAAAGGCTTTCGTTGAGTTCAAAATGGATGGTGGGGCTATGGCGAGCAGCGTCTCTCACGATTCCCACAACTGCATATGCGTCGGCGTTGACGATGAGGACATGGTCAGAGCGATGAACGCCGTCAGAGAAATGGGCGGTGGTTTTGCCGTGTCTTTCAAAGGTGAACTGAAGACGTTACCCCTGCCCATAGCAGGCTTGATGTCTGACCTGAGCTTCGATGAGGTTGTTCGCAGGCTGGAAGCTATGAACGGCCTGCTCAGAAAAATGGGCGTGAGGGCCGAACACCCCTTTATAGAGATAAGCTTCTTTGCCCTGCCAGTAATACCGAAGATCAGGGTTACCGATTTTGGGCTTGTTGACGTTGAAAGCATGAAGCTCGTTGACCTGTGGATCGAGTGAAGCTGGCATGGATCGTTTTAACTCTTCACAGGGTGGTTGGCGTGGGCAGAAATAGCAGTGGCGAGGA
>JALVYA010000150.1 GCA_027038095.1 Archaeoglobaceae archaeon | reverse complement strand
GAACGCTCAAGCCCAATCAGAGTGCAACTGCGTCGTTCAGAATAAAGGTGGACAAACACGCAGGAGCTGGCAGTTATCCGGCTAATGTGAGAATACTCTACTACGACAGTAACGGCTACAAGCATGTGTCCAACTCGATAACAGTGTCTGTGGAAGTTAAGAACAAGCCACTGCTAACACCTTTAACAGCTTCCGCTCTTGTATTCACGCTGATTGGTATAGCAATAGCGGTTAGATATGCAAGAAAGCGTAAAAACAAAACGTGAATAAATTTTTACAATTAATTTTTTATTTTTCAGGTGATATCTATGAACCAGAACGATAACGGTTCAGAGGAGTTACCAAAGGTTAAAACGAGAGTTGGAGAAGTGAGCCCTTGGTTATCGCTGATACCGGTGGTAGTTGGAACGTTCATGGTCGTGCTCGATATGAGCATTCTCATGGTCGCTCTACCGAAAATAACACAGGATTTTCAGGCAACTGCATCTGAAGTGCAGTGGCTGCTCAACGCGTACCTGATTACGCTTGTTGTTTTGCAGACCATATTCGGAAAAATAGGTGACGCCACCAGAAGAGACCTGTTTTACGCTGCTGGAATGGCGATATTTCTTACAGGAAGCTACCTCTCTGCAAAATCATGGTGTATCAGCGTGTTCATACTTTTCAGAGTTATACAGGCAGTGGGTGGAGCAATCATAATGGGCAACGGCCTCGCACTCGTTACCGAGCTCTTTCCTCCCGGCAAGAGGGGGGCAGCAATGGGCGTGGAATCGATACTGATTGCAGCATCCTTTGCATTGGGTCCGGTAATCGGTGGCTGGCTCACAACCAACCTGAGCTGGCACTGGGTGTTCTACATAAACGTTCCCGTGGGACTCTTTGGCGTTTTAACGGCGTTTCTGCTATTCCCTCCACTTGGAAACGTTTCGAAGGAGCCCTTAGACTATATAGGAGTTATTCTCCTCGCAGTGGGTCTGGGATTCTTCACCTTAGCCGTAATTAAAGGGCAGGACTGGGGCTGGTGGAACAGAAAGACGATATGGAGCTTTATAATCTCCTTCGCCTGGCTCACGGCATTCATAATGAGAGAGCTGAACTACGAATACCCCGTCCTTGACCTGAGTCTGTTCAAAATCAGGAACTTCAGCGCACCAATGGTGGCTCTGTTTTTCATGTCGTGGGGAATGGCAGCAGCCATATTTCTGATTCCGTACTACCTTCAGGACGTTCTCCGTCTTACAGCAGAAAGTGCAGGACTGTGGATGCTTCCAATGTCGAGCGTAAACCTCGTAGTAGCACCCATAACCGGTAAACTGAGCGACAGGATAAACCCGCAGATAATGATGTGCCTTGCTCCATTCGTCTTCATATCCGGACTTGTAATGCTGTCAAATATTGGTGTGAACAACGACTTTTACAGCCTCGTCTTACCCTTCCTCGCTCTCGGTTCAGGTATAGGAATGATAATGCCAGCAGCCATGAACGTGATGATGAGTGCAGTTCCAAAAGAGAAAGCCGGTATGGCGAGCGGAACCATTCAGACCTCGAACTCCCTCGCAAGGAGCATAGGAATAAGCTTTGGAGGAGCTGTGCTTACAGGGAAGATGAACGAACTGATTGTCAACGCTGGAAACAGAATTCCAAGCCCGCAGGAGATAAAACTTCTTGGCCTCCTTGCAGTAAAGGGTAACCCGCTACCACTGCTTGAGATCGTTGATGCTTTCCTCAAGGGGCTGCACGCTGTCTTTATCTCAGCAATACCGATTATAGTGCTCAGCCTGATAATCTCCGTGTTCTTCGTCAGCGGAGAGGAGCACCTCAGAAAGGTCGGAACGACCAAGGTCAGCGTCGCTCTGTAAGGTTTGAATTAACCTGAATTAACTTGAGAAATCCAGGAGGAATTTAAATAAAGCTAAATAAAGCCGACAGCAAAAACGAAAGTTAATCAGGGTGATTTCATGCCGGGCATAGTAACGGACTGGGAAGGCCCGTGGGTTCTGAACGA
>JALVYA010000149.1 GCA_027038095.1 Archaeoglobaceae archaeon | reverse complement strand
AGGACTATACTTTTCTGCTTTAAAGCCGTGTACAGGAAGTTGGCTGGACTCTCAACCGTAACAAAGAGGACTTTATACCCGTTTCCTGCCTGAGTTACAGCGAACTGTTCGGCAAGGACGCTTTTACCACTATCAGGAACACCTGTTAAATTCATGACCGAGAGGTACGGAATTCCACCGAGCGGTTTTTTAACGAACTTACCGCTCTCGTCAACATCAACCCTGTAAAACATTTCATCAAGCTTGGTTCCCGTTGGTATTCCAAAGAGTTTTGGAGCTTTGGTTTTCAGCTCTCCAAGTTCGAAATACTCAGCCATAACGTTACTTCGTTTAACTTGTATTTAAGTGTTGACTCGGATTTGCATTCGGTGCAGTCGCATGTTTACTGTAGATTCTTTCCTTCACCTTACATTCTTCACCTGCCATCTTTTACCATTTCCTTATTAATGCTGTTTACCTTACTCTTGGTACCTTACTCCTGAGGAGCTTTCTGATTTTGCGTAATCTCCCTCACATTTTAAGCTCCGTCGGCAATTAACAGAAAGGTAAAATTAGCAAAAAAATATATCCTGAAAAACACCTCACACGTTAAATGCGGATATCCGAGATTTTTGCAAGCATAGCTGGAGAAGGCTCCTGGATGGGGAGGCCGTCGATTTTTATCAGATTTAGCGGATGCAATTTAGCCTGCGAGTGGTGTGACGAAAAGCATGCGAGAACGGGTGAAAACCTGAGTGTAGATGAGGTCGTTGAAAAAGTGGTCGAGATGAGCGGAAGCATCAGAAGAGTTGTTATAACTGGTGGAGAGCCGTTACTTCAGAAAGAAAGCTGTGTAAAACTCATAAAAGAGCTGAAAAAACTGAACTATGATGTGATGATTGAAACAAACGGCACTTTACTCAATAGACTCAATCAGGAAGAAAAAGAAGCTGTTAGAAGCTGTGAAATAACGGTCAGCCCAAAACAGGGAAAAATCTCGGGAAACGCCATCAGAGCGGCAATAAGCCTTGCATCTCAGTTTAAGTTCGTCGTCGGTGAAGGAGAAGGGGCGTGGAAACCGGAAGAAGTAAAAAAAGCCGTTGAGAAGTACGGAATAAGCAAAAATGCGGTCTGGCTGATGCCCATGAGCGTAAACGATGTGATAGACGATGAACTTGCAAGAGAAGTGTGGGAATTCTGCGTCAGAGAAGGGTATAACTACTCCGACAGACTGCACGTCAGAGTCTGGAAGAACATCAGGGGTAAATGAGTGCCGGGTAGTGGATAAAAATTTTAAATCCAGAACGACAGTCCTGACGACTCTGGAGGTGATCACTTGCTGAAACTCACGAACTCAAAAATTGTTACCGGATTCAGGTTTAGCGGAGCTCACAAACTGAGCCTGCCGTACGAAAGCAAGTGCTGCAGGTTGCACGGGCATTGCTGGAGAGTGGAGGTAGAGGTGGAGGGAAAAATACTGGAAGATGGTATGGTGATGGATTTTTCGGAGATTAAAAAGCTTAAGAGCGAGCTCGACCACCGGTACCTCAACGACCTGATAGAACAGCCAACGGCTGAAAACATAGCACTCTGGATAGGTGAAAGAGTCATGAGTGCCGCAAAGGACAGGGATGTCAGCAGAATAGTCGTCAGGGTGTGGGAAAGTGAAAACAGCTATGTCGAGCTCGTTTTCTCGTCCATTTAATAACCTGTTATTAACTGATTACAGTTCTGATGCGTTTGCACGAACTTGAACAGAACGTTTTTGTCGTTCTGTACCTTCAATTGTTTAGACAAAAACCAAATACTCTGTCCTCCTACACCCATTATGCGGGTTGGAATAATTGGTGGTAGTGGTTACACGGGATCGGAGCTTCTGAGAATTCTCAGCATGCACAGAAAGGTAGAGGTAGTAGCAGTAACCTCGAGAAAGTACGAAGGAAAGAGTGTAGGAGAAGTACATCCTTTTCTCAAGGGTTTTTACGATTTGAAGTTCGTGTCTCCGGAATTAAAGAATCTGGAGGAGTGCGAC
>JALVYA010000148.1 GCA_027038095.1 Archaeoglobaceae archaeon | reverse complement strand
TAGAAGTTGGAAGTCCGTACAGTCCGGATTACGAGAAAATAATAAAGCTACACCCTGATCTGGTCGTGATATACGTTGCCGGAAATTCCAGAGTTGCAGAGAAGCTAAGGGAACTGCACATTCCGTTTGTTATCGACAGCGAGTGGAAGGAGAATTCGCCGCTAGGAAGAGTTGAATGGGTCAAATTCTTTGGAGCAATTACCGGAAAGGAGAAGGCAGCAGAAGCATACTTTGAAAGAATAGTTAAAAACGTTACAGAAATAAAGGACGAGCTGAGAAATGCGAGCAGACCCACACTTGCCTGGGCTGTTGTCTACAACGGCAAGGTGTACATGCCCACGAACGACACCTACGTGGCTAACATGGTGAGAATTGCCGGATGCAGATACCTCTGCGCAAACGAATCTCCCACGGACATAGCAACTCTGCTCAGGGTGGCAAGTAACGCTGATTACTTTATCTACGGCTCTTACTTGGCCAAGAATCTGACGTACATCAGAAAAGTTGATCCGAGGCTGACGGAGCTGAAGGCCTTCAAAGAGGACAGGATATACAACATATCTCCAGACTACTGGCAGCTCGGTTACCTCCACACGGACAGGGTGATTAAAGATTTAGCGGCTATAACTCATCCAGAACTCTTCAGGAACTATACTCCGCACTTCTTCATCAGGCTGAAATGACGTTCTGAAACCTGATCCTTTAGGGTGAGCCAATGCAGAGCAGAAACGCAGCAATAATGGTACTCCTGATTATTTTCCTTTTTTCTTCCATTGCTGCCGGAATACTGGTGGGCAGTGTCAATGCGTCAATCTCCGACCTTATCCGTTACCTCTCCGGTAAAAACGATGTGCTCGGCTACATAATTTTTAACGTGAGGATACCGAGAACCCTGGCTGCGGCGATAGCCGGGGCGAGTCTGGCTGTAAGCGGACTTTTGCTGCAGACTTATTTCAGAAACCCTCTTGCGGGACCATACGTTCTCGGCATTTCTTCAGCAGCATCGTTTGGTGTCGCTCTTTACGTTCTCGCAGGAATAAGCCTGATTCCAAACTTCTCCTTTGGCATGATGTTTCCAGCCTTCATAGCTTCGGCTCTCGCCGGTTCAGCTCTGGCAATTCTGCTGATACTCGTGGTTGCTGCGAGAGTTAAAAGTGCAGTTACTCTACTCATTGTGGGTCTGATGATAGGTTACATGTTTTCCGCAGTTGATCAAATTCTGATAACGTTCGCCAGCGCGAAAAGGGTGCAGCTCTACGTCCTCTGGAGTTTTGGGACTTTTTCCGGCGTGACGTGGGATTACCTTAAAGTAATGACAGCAATCCTGATTCCGTGCTTGATGCTAACAGTTCTGCTTTCCAAACCCCTCAATGCCATGCTTCTCGGTGAAAACTACGCAAAAACTATGGGGGTTAACGTGAGAGCTGTCAGAGTCGTCGTTATATCTCTTTCAGCCGTGTTCGCAGCAATAGTAACTGCTTACTGCGGCATAATAGCTTTTGTGGGTCTGGCAGTTCCGCACATAGCGAAACTCGCCCTTAAAGCTTCTGACCACAGAATACTCATTCCCGCCACCATCCTTGCGGGAGCGGCAATAACCGTTACCTGCGATATAGCGGCGAGAATGCTTTTAAGCCCGGTAGAACTTCCAATAAGCGTTATAACGTCTCTGTTTGGTGCGCCCGTCGTGGTTTACCTCGTGCTCAAGAGGAGGTTCAGCGTTTAACTGCTGTAAAGCAATGCGTGAGGGTTAAAAAATGAAGTTTTCGAGCGTGAACCTCTCCGCAGGATACGATGGGAGAGTTGTTGTTGACGGAGTAAATCTGGAAGTCAGGGCTGGTGAAATAGTGGCAGTTCTCGGCCCGAACGGGGCTGGAAAGTCAACTCTGCTGAAAACCCTCGCTTCAATTCTAAAGCCCGTAAACGGAGCAGTTTACGTTGATGGCAGAAGAACAGACCTCATGAGCCCATCGGAGCTTGCAAAGAACGTTTCCGTAACTCTCACTGAAAAAATAGATGCCGGATTCATGACGGG
>JALVYA010000147.1 GCA_027038095.1 Archaeoglobaceae archaeon | reverse complement strand
ACTTCACATTTTTTTAGAAACTCGCATTCTCATGGTAAATTACCAAAACAGTTTTAATAACTCGAGAAAAATAAATTACTGCAGTAAACACGAATCACGGTGTTATCATGTCGATGATAGATTTGCTGAAAAGCAGTGGGAAGATATTTATCGTGGGAATTGCTGGAGACAGCGGTTCCGGGAAAACGACCTTTGCGAATGCGATAAGGAGTCTTCTCGGAGAGGATGTGGTTTCAAGCATCACTCTGGACGATTACCACATATACGACAGGGAAACGAGGAGAAAGCTCGGAATAACCCCTCTCCATCCCGAGGCGAACAACTTAAACCTGATAAAAACGCATTTAATGCTGCTCAAAAGAGGAGAAACGATAAGAAAGCCAACTTACGACCACTCCACCGGAACCTTTGGCGAATGGGTTGACTTTAAACCCACTCCGATAGTAATCGTTGAGGGCCTTCACACTCTCTACGACGGGCTGAGAGACAACATCGACTTCAAGATATTTGTTGACCCCGCGAGGTACGTGAAGAGAAAGTGGAAGATTAACAGGGACGTTGAAGAGAGGGGATACAGGAGAGAGGAAGTTTTGGAGGAGATAATAAAAAGAGAGAGTGACTACAAGCGTTACATAGATTTTCAGAAGATTTATGCAGACGTTGTTATAAAGATATTTCCTACCGATTTACAGAGCTCTGACAGAATAACTTATTTTACGGAGAAAGCTGACCTGTACAAGGTCAGGATAATATTCAGGAATCTGTCAAACCTGCCGGCAGAACCAATAAAGCTCAACATAGACCTTTCAGACATAGTAAAGGCGAGCGAGAAAGACTTCGCTCTCAGCTTCTTCACGGACTATTACTACGAAAAGAAGTCGAGCTTTATGGAAATAGACGGGATGATGAACGTCGAGCTGTTCTCGTCTCTGCTTGAAACCCTGAAGAAAGAAACGGGAGGAAAGGCGTGGGACATTGACAGATACGTCAACGCCATAGAAGTGGCAAAACTTCTCGTTTGCTGGAGATTTCTCGAAATGATAAAAAGTGAAATTCTTAGCTTTAATGCTGAAACTGGTAAAGTCGAAGCCAGCAAAACAGATGAAGGCAAAACTGGCGAAGTTAATGAAACAGATTAAACTGATATATGGGGTGATAATATGAGTGAAAAAAAGAAAATTAAGAGACTTGTAATAAAGGATATAGAAAAATGCGTGGGCTGCGGGATGTGCATGTACGCTTGCTCGAGGAGGAAAGGTGAAGCTGGTGTGGACAGTTCCGGAATTCTTGCTGTCAGCCTCAGCGGGTTTGAGAGAGGTGCCACCGTGATATTCTGCAGAGCGTGCACAGAAGCGCCGTGTGCTCAGGTTTGCCCGACCGGAGCGATGAGAGTCAGAGAGGGTGGCGGAGTGCTGTACCACGAAACGGATTGCATAGGATGCGGAAACTGCATAGAAGCCTGCACGATAGGGGCAATTTTCAGGAGAAGAAACGGAAAGCCGGCCGTTTGCGTTCACTGCGGATACTGTGCAGATTACTGCCCGCACGGCGTTTTAGCTTACGAGGAAGTCGAGCCCGAGGCGTTCAGCAGAGTTATAGTGTGAGGTGGTGGTCATGCTAACGAAAGTTCTGCATATCGACCTGTCAAGGTATAGATACCACATTGAGGACAGAAAAGACCTGTTCGAGGAGTGGATGGGGGGAACGGGAGTTGCAGTCCAGCTTTTGAAGGAAAACATGGATCCGAAAGCAGATGCTTTCGACGAGGAATCAGCAATAGTCTTTGCAGTCGGGCCTTTAAATGCAGCGTACCCCCTAGCATCCAAGACTGTGGCGATGTTCAAGAGCCCCTTAACTGGAAATCTCGGGGAAAGTCATGCCGGTGGCAGAACGGCAACGTCCATAGCGAACGCGGGGTACGGTGCGATAGTTATTACGGGAAAGAGCAGAAAGCCCGTGTACATAGTGGTTGACAACGACAGGGTTTACTTCAGAGATGCGAGGGTGATCTGGGGGATTGAGGATTCTCTCATCGTTGCGAGGATAATAGCCGAAAACGAGAAGGG
>JALVYA010000146.1 GCA_027038095.1 Archaeoglobaceae archaeon | reverse complement strand
TTGAGTTCTCTGAGCTTTTCTGCGAGTTCTCTACCGCTCTCTGTCAGCTTTACCACCCTCGTTCTCCCGACGTATTCGCTGTCTATTATCGCCTCTTTTTCGAACTCTCCGAGCACCTTTGAGACGTAGCTGTAAGGAGAACCGATATCTCTGGATATGGAAAGAGGGTAAACGTCTTCCCCTTTATCTTCGGCTTCCAGTATCCTGAGCAGGACGTTTACAGTTTTCTCGTGGAGAAACAACTTTTCGATGCTCAGATTATCACCGCCGGTCTTATTTCTGACGTTTTATTTCTGTTTTGCGGTTTTACAATTAATTTATTCAATGTTTTTTCAGTTTTTCCGGTTCAGTTCCTTCAAGGCTGTGCACGGCTACCAGCTATAATCGGCTGTCAGCTACTTCTGACCGAACCATATAACTCTCTGAGGGAACGGTATTTCTATTCCAGCGTTCTCTATCTCCTTCTTTATTCTCCAGAGCAACCTCATTCTCAAGTCGTACCAGACCTGTACGGGAGCCCACACCCTTACGGTTATGTCAACGCTGCTGTCGGAAAGCTGCTTTACGAAAACCTGTGGTTCCGGGTATTTGAGGGCGAAAGGTTCGCTGTCTATGACGTTCTTTATTATCTCTATAGCTCTCTCCGCATCGTCAGCGTAGCTTATTCCAACCGTGTACTCGAACCTCCTCACGGTGTTGGCAACGTAGTTCATTATCCTCGATGTGAATACTTTGTCGTTCGGGATTCTAACAAACACTCCGTCGTAAGTTCTGATGACCGTGGACATTATCTGCACGTCCTCCACGAATCCCGAAATTCCCTCTATTTCGATCTGATCCCCTATTTTTACAGGCCTCTCGAACATTATGAAGAGCCCGGAAACGAGATTGGAGACCACGCTCTGACTCGCAAAACCCACAACCAGACCTGCAATCCCCCCAGCCACGAACAGCCCGGAAAGGCTGATGCCTATTCTCGGCAGCACTGAGAGCAGCGCAATTCCGATTATCGAGTAGTAAACTATCCTCAGCAGAACGTCGAGAACGTCTTTTGGCAGTTTGTCACTCAGGTAAAGCTTCAACCTTATTTTTACAAAAGTGGCTATCAGGACGGCGAGTATAACTGTGACTATAAACGTTAAAACGTCAACCACCGTTACCTTTCCGTAAATCACGTGGTCGATAGCGCTGAAGTTCAGAGCCATGTCGGTTCACTGTTACAGTTTTTTCATGTATTCCAGTATGCTCTCGAAGATGGCTCTTCCACGCGTGCTGGGATACTGGAAAGCCCTTTCGGGGTGTGGCATCAGCCCCAGAACGTTTCCGCTGACGTTGCACATTCCCGCTATGTTGTAAACGCTGCCGTTGGGATTCCATGGATATTCTGCATAGTTGCCTTCGGGATCCACGTACCTGAAAACGATTTGATCGTTCTCCCTCAAAGCTTCCACGTATTCCTGTTCCTTTTCTGCGGGAAAAGTTACCTTGCCCTCTGCGTGGGCAACGGGGTACATCACGATTTCTTTCCTGTCAAGCTTCCACGTGAACACGCACTTCCCCCTGTTTTCGTGCCTCAAAAAGCACGGTCTGCACTCAAATCTGCAGGAATCGTTTATTGCCAGCGCCATTTCAGGTTTGTCCGAGAGAGGTTTATCCTCATCAAAACCCGGAAGGGCTCCCAGTTCGGTAAGAACCTGAAATCCGTTACAGATACCCATCACGGGATAACCCTGTTTTATGAACTCTTCCAGATCTCTTTTCAGAACACTCCTGAGTCTCGCAGAAAATATTGCCCCGGCTCTCACGTAATCGCCAGCAGAGAAACCCCCCGGTATTACGAGACAGTTGTAATCGCTGAAGGACCTCTGTTCTTCGTCCCTTATGGTATCGCTGTAAAACTGCTTTAAGTGCACGGCCTCAGCAAAAACTCCGTACTCTCTAAAAGCTTTTACTGTCTCCTCTTCGCAGTTTGTGCCTTCAATTCTGAGCACTGCAACCCGTATTTCGTCCCTGTCCATGCATATCGAACACCTGCGTTTGTAAAAAAGTTTGTGCTTTTCCGTGTTCTGCCC
>JALVYA010000145.1 GCA_027038095.1 Archaeoglobaceae archaeon | reverse complement strand
AGGAAAAAACGCGTTTTTTGAGAACGTTACCGTCAGCATGACCACGGTATAGCACAGTCGGAAGTGTATAAAACTTTGCTGTTTGTCGTTTTCACTTCAGTGATTAGTCCAAAGAGTTCAGCAATATTGTTCAATAGTAAAGCAGAATGTCGAGGATCGCGACGGAATGCAGGTATCCAAAAACATCGGTTTTTGCTCCCGCTAAACGTGTTCAGATGCGCTGTCAGAAATACCTCGCATTAGCGTCGACAGGGGATTAGAACTCAAAGAATGGTGCCCGGAGCCGGATTTGAACCGGCGACCATGCGGTCTTCAGCCGCACGCTCTCCCGAGCTGAGCTACCCGGGCTTTCATTAAAGCCTACTCTCGCCTGAATATATCTTTTTTGGTTAAACCTTTCTCAGCGAAAAACTTCAAAATCTCCGGACTTACACATGAATCATGAAGTTTGCAGTTGTGTCAGACACTCACGACAATCTGGAAGCGGTGAGGGAGCTCGTAGCCCAGCTCGAAAAAGAGAAGCCAGACTTCATAGTGCACGCGGGAGACGTAATAGCTCCCTTCACCCTGAAAGAGTTTATTCCACTCGAAACGAAGCTTTACATAGCCTTCGGTAACAACGACGGTGAAAGAAAACTCCTCTCGGAAATATCCTCTCAGAACGGCTGGATAACGGGAGACATCGTGGAATTCCCGAAAGGAGTCGTGTATCACGGAACAGATCCGGTAATTCTGAAGGTACTGAAAAGAACTGACTACGAATTTGTCGTGTTCGGGCACACTCACGAGCCGTCAATCGAGAAGAGTGAGAACAGAGTCGTTCTGAATCCGGGAGAGGTCTGTGGCTACTTAACCGGCAAAAAGAGCTACGCAATTTGCGAGGATGGAGAAGTGAGCATTGTCGAACTGTAAGGCAGGTGGTGTAAGTTTGTTCGATGAGAAAAGCCGGGCAATGCTCATGCTCGTAATGCTGAACGACATATTTGCCGATGCAGCTTCATCTGTAAGGAATCTGAGAGACTTCATAGCTTCTCATCCGGAAATGGCGGAAGAAATAGAAAAGTACAGGCTAAAGGAGCTCCTTGAAAAAGCTGAGGAATTCGAGGAAATGGTGATAGAAATCATGGACGAGCTGAAGAAGGTCGTTTATTCGAGCAACAGGTAACTTTCGTTTCTGTCCAGCACTGCAACCTTTTTAACCCTTAACTCTTTAAAATCGTGCTTCTCCTGAAGCTCTCTGAGCAGTTTCTCTGCTTTTTCTCGATCGTCAACTTTCATGCCCTTTACAACGAAAAGAATCCTGCCCCCTTCTTTCAGCCTGCACAGCAGCCTCGACATCGCTTTAAACGAGTCCTCTGGCTCGAGAGTTAAATCAACGAGCATCACGTCAAATTCCGGAAGCTTTTCCGGGTCGATCCTGAAGACATCCTCAAACATCACTTCAGCGTTGCTGAACTTAGAAACGATTCTGTTTATCTGCTCTCTGAAAACCTCGCTTACCTCTATTCCAACAACTCTTCTGCACTTCTCAGCACAGTACATCAGAAATCCGCCTGCACTGCTTCCCACATCGAGCACTACGTCTTTCTCACTCAGCAACCCGAACATCCCGTCCAGTTCCTTGAGCTTCCAGTACCCCCTCGGCCTTTCCTCGCACAGAACGTCTATTCTCTCGTCTCCTCTAACGTCTTTTGACGGTTTCCTTACGGTTCGTCCGTCGACTTTTACGAAACCTCTCTTCACGGCCTCCTTTGCTTTCTGCCTCGTGGTGAAGTAGCCGGCTGAAACGAGGTACTGGTCGAGCCTCATCTCATCTGAATTCATGCTCTCTGGGGAAAACAGTTTTGTTCCACGTCAGCTTTCTGTCTGAGCAGGCACGGTGAAAAAATGAAGAAGATAGGCATCAGAAAACACGCTGAGAGCTCAATCGAAGAATTGAAGAAGATCCTACTCGCCGAAAAGGAGAGAGCGAGAAGGGAGGTGCTCGAAAGGGAGAGATTTCGAGGAGAAATACTCGGCAGAAAAGGCGAGATCGTTCTCCTAAAGCTGGAGAAGAGCGTGGAGCCGGGCACAACGCTTGGATACGTTGAGGATGACGAGGTTCAAACTTTTGGTTACGTTATTGCAGTTTTACCCGGTTTTGCAGTTGTGAAGAGTTTGAGCAAAAAAGAACCGGAGGAATTCGTAGAATCCGAAAACCTGTCTCTCTTCGACGCTCAAATCGAGTTTCTGGACGCTTTTGATCCGGATATCCTGTCTCCACTTCGCATCGATGCTGAAAAATTCAGGAATTCACGCACCCAGCCGGAACTGGACAGGTGGCAGAACCTTGCCTACAGCGCCACGAGGTGTCTGGAAGACGGACAGTTTCTGCTCGTGATAGGGCCTCCGGGAACGGGGAAAACGACGTTCATATCAACAGCTTCGAAGCTGCTCGGAAGAGAAGGTAAGGTTCTCGTTACTGCCCACACGAACAGGGCTGTTGACAACATCGTAAAAAACATGGAACCCGGATTTGCTCGAAGAATAGGATACAGAGTCTCACCAGAAGTGAGAAAGCACTCAGTAGAACACGCACTGCTGGAACTTACGTGCGAGACTGGAGTGGACGGGATATTCGAAAAGCTGGAGAAACTCAGGGGTATTGAGGGAATTACGAGAAAGCTCCTTGACGAGGCGAGAGTTGTTGGAGCGACGCTCATGAAGTGTGCTCTTTCTCACAGCTTCCTGCCCGATTTCGACTACGTCTTCGTTGACGAGGCTTCTCAGGCAACGATTTCCGAAGTGCTGGCTGGAATTTTTCTTGGGAAGAAGATAATTCTCGTTGGAGATCCGAATCAGCTCCCTCCCGTGCTCAGGTGCAGAAATCCGGAGAGGTTCAGCGCTTTCAGCTTCTTTTCCCTCTTTACGAACAGGGCTGTGTGGCTCAGGACTCACTACAGGAGCAACGCTGAAATAATCGGCTTTTCGGCTAAGTACGTTTACGGAGGAAAGATAAAACCTCACGAATCCTGCAAAGAGATAAAGCTCGAGCTCAGGAGAACTCCGGAGAAGTACGCAGAAGTGCTCGATCCGGAGAAGCCTCTTGTTTTCCTCGCCGTTAAGGGCAGGGAAGAAAGGTCAGGCAGCTCCCGGTTAAACGTCAGGGAGGCTGAGGTTTGCTGCGAGCTTTTCGAGGAGATGAAAAGGTGCGGCGTTTCTGACATTGCAGTAATAACACCGTATTTAGCTCAGAAAGAGCTGATGAGGAGTATGGGTGTGAACGCAAACACCGTTGACGCTTTTCAGGGTAAGGAGAGCGACGTCGTGATATTTTCTGCCGTTTCTACTTCGAGTCTGAAGTTTTCCTCCGACACAAAGAGATTCAACGTGGCAGTTACGAGAGCCAGAAGAAAGCTAATTGTGCTCGCCAACCCGTTAGCATTTGATTTTCCATCGAACAGAAAAACCCTCCTTTACAGGTACTACATACACGCAAAAGTCAGGAACTCCGTATTCGAGGTTTGAAGGCGTATATGCGTAAACCGATTAAGTTTAACCTTTCAAACCTTCAAAAACGCAGAAACTCTTTCGAAATCATCTCCAAGCCCGGCTTTTAGAACCTCAAGCGCCCTCTCCCTGCTGACTCTGGCTTCTGCGGCAACCCTTCTTGCGAGCTTTTTGCTTACGCCCGGAATTGCTTCCAGCTCCTTAACATTCGCACTTTCGAGGTCGAGCGGTGGAATTGCCGTGATCGACCTCATTCCGTATCCTGTAACCCTGACATCCAGAAACGTGTTTCTCTCGTACTTTCCCGGTATTCCGATAACAAGGGGGTAGCTGCCGAACTGTCTTCCAAAGGTAACGCCCTTCTCAAAAACCTCACACCTCACGTCTTTAAGCAGGGTTCCCACGGGAAGTATCTTTTTGAGCATTTCTCTGTCCACGTTTTCCCTGACCTTTCTCTTAAACTGCAGAAAGTATTTCCTGTGTTTTTTCAGGCGGGTCTCAACCTTCCTCTTTTCGCCGTAGAGAGGTGTGTGTCTGAGCACCTTTACCTGCCTTATGTTTATTCTCCTGAGAAGCAGGTTTCTGTTGAGTAGCTCTTTCAGAAATTCGTAATTGAGCTCAAAGGTCTCCTTGCTTTCACCCCTAAGTCCTGCGACAAAGTTTATGCCGGGAAGAAATTTCGGCATTCCGTTGTATCCCCTTTCAACCCCGTACCTGTTGATCAGCTCCACAGCAAAGGCGACATCTTCCACACTGGAGCACAGGTTGTTTTTCCTGATCACGCTCTCGTCCGCACTTTCAAGCCCCATTGCCGCAACGTTTCCGGGGGTCTGGTATTCAACAATGGTCCTGATAACTTCTCTGCTCTCCTCAGGATACTCCGCTATGCTTCTCGGATTGACGTTATCGAGGTGAAGCGTCTTTATCTCCGGGCAGTTTTTCCATATGGCTCTGTGAAAGTTCCTAAGCTTTTCGGGTTCCGGTCTGGGAAAGTCCTTCGAAAAGTCAGCCAAGTAGGTGATGAAGTCCGTCTGTCTGCCGAGCCTGAAATGTCTGATTCCATGGCCGTACAGGGCTTTTATCTCTGAAACAACCGCTTTCGGGTCTCTCTGCCTCAGTCTGTGGAGCTTTTCGATGCAGAAGGAACACTTTCCCCAGTAACACCCCCTGTACGTTTCTATTTCGCATATGAGGTGGGGGTAGTGAGGGTGCTCTTTTACAACCTCGCTTCCGAGCAGAGCAAACTTATCAATGTTGCTCCAGAAGTCCATACCGGCTTTTCTATTTCCGGACAGCTCCAGCAGGTATTTCAGAAGTCTGTCCTCGAAGGGAAAGTCCAGAACGTTCAGCCTTTCCCTTTCCCTTCTTTCCAGCTCTAGGGCAACTCCTCCAACCACAACCTTTTCTCCGGGCAGAAGCGTCAGTTCTTCCAGACTCAGCGGTTTTGCAGCTAAATATTTCCCGGGAACTATCGCTCCGGCTATAACTATGCTGAGGTCAAAGTTTCTGAGGAGTGCTGGCTTCTCCCTTACCTGATCAGCGGTGATGTACGCTGAGGGAATTTTGAGGTAGTTCAGCATACCCTTAATGTAGCGGGGATACGGAGATACGTAGGGTGGAACCCCGAGACAGGACGGCTCGTCAACGTAACCGTCGACTATTGCTACCTTCACGGTTTAACTTCCCCTGCGCTTGCTGCTTTTAGTTTTTGTGCAATTCTGTTCCTGCACCCGTACTATCTGCAATCGCAGGCATTCAACTTCGCAACTCAAACGCAAGCAACTCAAATGCAATAACGAAAGCAGAAAAGTAAAAAAAGAATTAAACTTCGCAAACTTTAAAGCTTTCTCAGCTTTTCGAACATGATCTTCTTCTCAACTCTCGCCACAGTTTCCCTCACTCTCTGAACGGCGTCTATGTTTGCAGAGACGCTGTCTATTCCGAGCTCCACGAGCTTGGCAACGACATGCGGGTAGCTTCCAGCCTGACCGCAGATTGACGTTTTCACTCCGTGCTCCTTGCATATCTTTATGACCCTCTCTATAAGTTTCATGACGGCAGGATGGGTTTCGTCGTAGAGGTAGGCAACGTTTTCGTTGTTCCTGTCAACAGCAATGGTGTACTGAGTCAGGTCGTTCGTACCGAAGCTTATGAAGTCTATTCCCTCTTTTATTATGTCCTCTATAATCAGGGCTGCTGCCGGTGTTTCCACCATCACTCCAAACTCTATTCTGTCCAGAGGTATGCCTTCCTCTATCGCTATCTTCTTCGCTTCCCTCACCTCTTCCGGCCTTGTTATCAGGGGGAGCATTATGCCAATGTTGGTGTAACCCTCATCTATCAGCTTCTTTATAGCCTTCATCTCGGCTCTGAAGTGTTCCTGCTCCTTCAGGTCTCTCCTTATGCCCCTGAAACCCAGCATCGGATTGGCCTCAACCGGCTCGTCCTCTCCACCCTCCATTGTCCTGAACTCGTCAGTCGGAGCGTCGAGAGTTCTTATCCACACAGTTTTCGGATAGAAAGCTTTGGCAACTCTGAGCATTCCCCTGTACAGCTCTTCAACGTACTTGTCCACCTCTCCATCGTGGATGTACTTCATCGGGTGTTTTTTCAGGCCCAAAACCATGTGCTCTATTCTGAAAAGTCCCACTCCATCAGCACCGGTAGCTGCTGCTTTTTCTGCCGCATCGGGTATCGATATGTTTACCTTTACTTCGGTTGCGGTTATTATCGGGGCAGTTGCGACGACAGCTTTCTCCTCTTCCTTCTTTTCTTTCTTCAACGCTCCCCTGTAAACGACGCCCTTGTCTCCGTCAACGGTAACGATCATTCCGTCTTTCAGAACTTTCGTGGCGTTTCCAGTTCCAACGACTGCGGGAACTCCGAGTTCTCTCGAAACTATTGCAGCGTGACAGGTCATGCCGCCCTCATCCGTAACTATTGCAGAAGCTCTCCTCATTGCTGGAACCATGTCTGGGGTAGTCATCGTGGTTACGAGCACATCTCCTTCCTCAACCCTTCCGATCTCCTTCTCGCTCAGTATTATCTTAACTCTCCCCACACCAATTCCGGGAGATGCTCCCAGACCTCTGACGAGAACTTCCGCTTCCTCAGCTTCTTCAGCCTTCTCCTCTTCCTCCTTCCTGCCCTTTATCGTCGTTATCGGCCTCGACTGGACGATGTAAATCTTGCCTTTTTCCACCGCCCACTCTATGTCCTGAGGTTTGCCGTAGTGTTCTTCGATGAGTTCGGCGAGTTCAGCCAGTTTGATTATTTCATCGTCGCTCAGAACTCTCGCCTCAGCCTTCTCCGGAGGCAGGTCTATAACCTTCGTTTCGTCCCCTTCCCTGACTATCGCCTTGTCCTTCTTTGAAACCTGAACCTTAGTTATTTTCCTCGAAACCCTGTCAAATTCGTAGTGGTCGGGGGAAACCATTCCGCTTACTATTGCTTCTCCGAGCCCCCAGACTGCCTCAATAATCACGACTGGTTCTCCCGTAACCGGGTGGGAGGAGAACATGACTCCGGATTTTTCGGAGTTTACCATTTTCTGCACGACCACAGCAATGCTCACGTCTTCGTGCCTGAACCCCTGCCTGACTCTGTAGTATATCGCTCTCGGCGTGTAGAGGGAGCTCCAGCATTTCCTCACGTATTCGACCACGTTGTCTTCTCCTTTAATGTTGAGGTACGTCTCCTGCTGACCTGCGAAGCTCGCATCTGGCAAGTCTTCTGCGGTTGCTGAACTCCTCACTGCCACGTAAACTTCCTCTCCTTCCTCCTCACACAGCTGCCTGTACGCCTTCTTTATTTCTTCCACTATGTCTTCGGGAATCGGCGTGGACTCTATCAGCTCTCTGACTTTCTGAGACGCTTTCATCAGCTCATCCGTATCCTCAACATCCAGCCCTTCAAGAATGGATATTATTTTATCTTTGATTCCCGTCCTCTCAATAAACTCAATAAAAGTCCTGCCATCAACAATAAAACCGTTGGGCACTGGAATTTCGTTTCTGTAAAGCTCTCCAAGGTTTGCGCCCTTTCCGCCCACAAGAGGTACGTCATCCTTACACACTTCACTGAGCCATACTACTCCCATCTAATCACCAGATAACTATTAGCTTGCAGTCTTAAAAAGATTTTTCCTTAAATTCACGTTTACTTTCTTTTCAAGCAAGATTGCTCCCCGCGTGGATCGTGCAGTATTTTACAGATTCTTTTACAGATTTTGAAAATCAGTTAATCAGTTTTTAAATGAATGCACAGAATAAATACACAGAATAAAAATATAAATCACTCAAACTGCTCAAATCAACTACTCAAACTCAAATACGCTACCTGCACCGGCAAAGGCAAACTTTTCCCCGAGCTCGTTAAAGAGGATTGCTTCAGCCCTGAAACCCGTACAGTGGCACGGAGCTATGAGGTCAATTTTTTTCTCCAGCCACCTCGCCACGTCTCTTACCTTCTCGTCGCTCATGCTGACCAAGTGAGTTCCGCCAATCACGTACTTAACTTCGTCACCGCACACATCCTCAGCGTACTCCAGCGTATTCCTCAAACCTGCGTGGCAGCACCCGAGAACGAGCAGAATTCCGCCTTTTGTTTTAACTGCTAAGGACTGATCGTCTCTTATGCTGTCCTCCTCCCAGACTCCATTTCTCAAAATTTTGCCGATTCCCAGATCTTCATACTTTCTCGGTATCTCCCCCAGTGCAGTTACGCCTTTAGAGACTTCCAGCGGCTCCCTGATTTCCACGACCTCCCCGAGCTCCTCAATCTCGTTTCTCTGCCAGGGCATGCCTATGGGTGTGCCCCTGTAAACTCTCGGCAACCAGGCGTCTGGATGCAGGTAAACTTTCTTTTTTCCGTAAATCTCCAGAAAAGCCTGCAGGGCTCCTGTATGATCGTAATGTCCGTGACTCAGAACTACGCAGGAAAAGTCCCCGACACCCATGAGTCTGGAGTTCTGCAGTGCAGCCACGTTCTGCCCCGTATCGAAAAGGACATCGTCAACTAAGGCTGAAAAACCCCATTCTGCGACGAGTTTTTTTGGCCTGAGAGTTGCTACGGTGTTGTCTGCAAGAATTTTTACCGTGTGCATGGACGGGTTGCGTTCTCAGAGCATATCGCTTTTACCTTTTTTCGCCCCTGCCTAACAGCGTATCAATCACTATTTTGACAACACTTTTATTTTCAGCACACTCAAAGCTGTGTAAATGATAGCCGAGCTGTCGGTCGTTCCCATCGGCGTTGGAGAGTCCCTGAGCAGCTACGTCAGCGAGGTTTTAAAGCTGCTGGACGAAAAAGGAGTGAAATACGAGCTGAATCCGATGGGGACGGTCGTTGAGGTTGACAGTTTTGCCGAGCTTGGAAAACTGCTCGACGAGGTAAAGGAAAGGCTGGAAAATCTTGGCGTTCCGAGAATATACATTACCCTAAAGGTTGACTGGAGAAAGAAGAAGACGAGTATGGAGTACAAGGTGAAGTCCGTGAAGGAAAAGTTGAAGGGTTAGTGAAGTTAGTGAAGTTAATGTGAAAGGTTAAATTGCAAGGAGGTGTTGATTTTGAAACTGCTTCTGTTCACAATGGAGAAATGCCCGAACTGCCCGTTAGCGAAGAAAGTGGTTAAAGAGGTTGCGGAAGAGCTGGGTATCGAACTGGAGGAAGTGGACGTGGAGAAAGACATGCTGAAGGCTCTCCAGTACAG
>JALVYA010000144.1 GCA_027038095.1 Archaeoglobaceae archaeon | reverse complement strand
TCGCATATTCCCATGACTCCGAACTCGAAGGGCGTACCTCCCGCCGCACAGATACCTTCTCTTACCGCTTTCGTTAGCCTGTCGAGCATCAGGTGTCCGGGAACTATGTCATTATAGGCGTTTGCTATACCTATGAATGGTTTTTCCATGTCCACGTCCGTAATTCCTGTTGCTTTGAGAAGAGCTCTGTGAGCAGTCCTCTCGGCACCTCTCTTAACTATGTCACTTCTCATTTTTTCACCGGAGGAAATGGCAGGGAAAGTAATAAATCGTTTGTCATGAACTGTCATTCACGGGTTCGAAGTACTCGCACTCCTCAGCGTTTTTCAGGCAGTTCCACTCGAGACACTTTTTGTAGTACCTGCAGTTCTCACACCTTCGCTCCACGTTATCACCCACCACGATACCACCAGTAATGGATGGTTCGAAAGGCTAATATTTTCACCCATTTTCCGGAGTATATGAGAAGGAGTTTACTCGATATTCTTGCCTGTCCTGTTTGCAAGGGAGACCTCACACTTGAAGTGGAGGAAGAGGACGGGGAGGAGATTGTCAGAGGAAGGCTTGTCTGCAAAAACTGCGGAACTGAATACCCCATTGAGGATGGGATACCAAACATGCTCCCCCCGGACGTAAGGGAAAAAGTGGAAAGCTCCTGAGGTGCTGGAAATGAAGTACATAATGGTGACGGGGGGAGTAATGAGCGGCCTCGGCAAGGGCATTACCGCCGCTTCAATAGGCAGACTTCTCGTCGATATGGGTTACAAAGTCATACCTATAAAAATAGATCCTTACATAAACATCGACGCAGGAACTATGAATCCCTTTCAGCACGGAGAGGTTTACGTTTTGAAAGACGGTACCGAAGTGGATCTCGATCTCGGACATTACGAGAGGTTCATAGGCGTTGAGCTGACGGGAAACCACAACATAACGACTGGAAAGATTTACAGGAGCGTTATAGAAAAGGAGAGAAAGGGAGAATACCTCGGTCAAACTGTTCAGATTATTCCGCACGTCACCGACGAAATAAAAAGCTGGATAAGGAGAGTTGCGGAGGAGAGCGATGCAGAGATATGTCTCGTGGAAATAGGTGGAACAGTTGGAGACATTGAGGGAATGCCTTTCCTCGAGGCAATAAGGCAGATGAAGATTGAGGAAAAGCCGGAGGACTTCTTGCTCGTTCACGTCACGCTCGTTCCTCTCGATTCAAGCGGGGAACAGAAAACCAAGCCAACGCAGCACAGCGTCAAGGAGCTCAGGAGCATAGGGTTACAGCCGGACGCCATAGTTGGAAGGTGTGCGAGAAAGCTTGAAGAGGGGACGAAGAGGAAGATTTCCCTGTTCTGCGATGTGCCGGTTGATGCTGTCATAAGTGCCGAGGATGCTGAGGACATATACGAGGTACCTCTGATGTTCAGGAAGGAGAAGTTTGACGACTACATTCTTTCAAAACTCGGGCTGGAGAAGAGAGAGCCGAGCGGAGAATGGGAAAAGATGGTTGAAAAGCTCAGGAGCCTTGAAGAAGAGGTGACAATAGCTGTGGTTGGAAAGTACACCGATGTTCAGGATTCGTACCTCAGCATAAGAGAGGCTCTGAAGCACGGCGGAATAGAAGCGGGGTGCAGGGTAAACGTACTCTGGATAGAGAGTGAGGGACTTGAAGGAAAAGACGAAATTGAAATAGACGCTGATGGAATACTCGTTCCCGGTGGATTCGGAAGGAGGGGGGCAGAAGGGAAGATAAAGGCGATAGAGTACGCCAGAGAGAACGACATACCGTTTCTCGGCATATGTCTCGGTTTCCAGCTCGCTGTAATTGAGTTCGCGAGACACGTGATAGGTTGGGAGGACGCAAACAGCAGCGAGTTTGCGAAAACGAAACACGCTGTTATAGACCTGCTTCCAGAGCAGAAGGAGGTGGACGAGCTCGGAGGCACGATGAGGCTTGGAGACATAGAAGTAACGATAAAGGACAACACGATGGCGAGAAGGCTGTACGGCAGGGAAAAAGTTTACGAGAGGCACAGACATCGCTACGAGGTAAATCCTGAATTTATATCGGAGTTCGAGAAACACGG
>JALVYA010000143.1 GCA_027038095.1 Archaeoglobaceae archaeon | reverse complement strand
TGCACTCCCAGGTAACAAACATCGTGTAAAGTGCAATTCTGCAGGGCTTCAGGTGCCTCGCTGGGAGATACACCTTTTTTCCACCAATTTTCTTAACCTTCTTGAAGAGTTCTTTCTCCTCTTTCTTTCCTATGTACTCTACATCCGGATCGACCTTGTAAACGTTGAACAGCCTGTGCAGAACTATACCATCAACGCCCATCCCGGCAAAAGTCCTGACGAGTTCGGGTATCTCCAGATAGTTGTCTCTGAACACGGTTATGTCAACGAAAATCACCGGTTTTTCACTCTTTCGCTCTTTTTTTTCGCTTAAAAGCAGTTCAAGGTTGTTTAAAGCCTTCTCCCTTCCGTCAAAGGTGTAGATACCAAAAGAGATTTCGTCGAGTTTACTGCTGAATATCTCTTCAATGCATCTGTCCACCATAAACCCGTTTGTCCCCATGCTTGCTTTTACGTTCAGACCCTTAACGTATTCGACGAGTTTAAAGATGTCTGGATGCAGCAAAGGCTCTCCCCATCCGTGCAAGCAAACTTCTTTGAAGCTCGAAAGCGGTAATTTCCTGAACTCCTCGAAGTCTATGTAACCCACAGGCCTTTCAAGGTGTTTCCTCATGCACGGCCTGCAGTTAAGAAAGCAGTCGTTTGTCGATTCCACCTGCAGTATTTCCGGCTTTATGAGCTTTGAGAGCAATACAATCCCCCGGATGTCAGCGCTTAACTGTGCGATTGAACGTCACATCAAGCTTTAGTTAAAATAAATTATTATAAAAAATTACTTACCAAATTTTGTAAACATCTTTAAAAGCTTTCCCACGCCACCCTTAAAGCAGAGCAGAGTGGCACTCACAACTCCACCAGCGCCCATCAAGTGACTGACCATGTACGCCTGAAACGCATTTACGGCAACTACCTGATGCAGGGCTGTTACAGATGCAGGTGCGCACATTTTCCTACCTCCTGACCGCCTCCTGTTACACCTCAGGTTACTGAGTATTTATAATTTTGCATAATGTGCGTAAAGTTTATTAAACTTTCGTGAAATCGTATTCACGGTGGTTAACATGTGCACGCCTGTTTACGTTACGGTAAAGGCAGCGTCAACGATGGCACCGATAGTCAGCTACATCGTCGGAGCTGTTGTTCTCGGAGTGGGGTCAGCTCTCTGCTTCGCGAAAGCTTTAAAGGCTAAGAGCGCTCCAAGCTGAGGCAATATTTTTTACCTGCTGCAGGCTTCCAGAGTTTTCACAAGCTCCTCCCAAACTTCTTTTTTGAGGTAATCCCTATCCGTATTGGAAAAATAGTTTTCCTCGCACTCAACCTCAAATTCCGGTACGAAAACATCAACGTCCACTCTGCTCACGATTTTTCTGTACCCGGTACCGGGAAATGCGAGGCAGACAACGGAATCAAATACCCTGTTTCTCCTGTACCACTCCTCAACTACTCTGGACAGTTTATCCCAGACTCTTTCGGCGATTTCTTCACTCCACTCGTAACCGTACTTCTCTATCCACGGGAAGAAGGGGGCATCGTAAATCAGGTTTACAGTCTTATTGCCTCTCCTCCACTTAAAACTCCAGAACTCTCTTGGCTCGAGAGCTAGGGGCTCGGAGACCGAGACCGTGTAAACGTCGTACTTTTTCTCGAGCTCAACCAGTCTCCTGTGAAACTCGTCTCTCGGGGGATCGTAGGGCTTTCTGGGTGTGCACGGCACGAACAGCAAAATTCTGGCTTTCCTCGCTCTGTGCTCTTTGCTTATAAAATCGAGCCACTCTCTAACGATTCTGTTGCTTTCCACAGCTCTCAAAACGTCAGATGGAGAGGGGAAAAACAGTTCCGGATTTATATCTGGGTTTAACTTTTTTGCGTCCTCAATGGTTATCAAGCACACTCACCCTTGTTCCCGTTATCAAGAGTTTGGCTGTCCAGAATTTAACCTCTTCACAGTACTGTCAATTTTCTCTGCAAGCTCTCTGACGTTATTTCCCCTGACAATCGTAGCCGGCACCTCTATCATCAGGTTTACCTCTTCGTAGGGAGAAAAACACCTGTGATCAGTTTTCACGCCTATTATCGGTTTTCCT
>JALVYA010000142.1 GCA_027038095.1 Archaeoglobaceae archaeon | reverse complement strand
TTTTCTCACCACCCGGAGTCCTCAGAACCGCTATCGCAAACACATTTGGGTTGAGGTCTTTGGCAACCATAACTGCGAAGGCGTTTATGGAGTCGTTGTTCGTGCACGCCACGATGCATTTTGCCCTCCTGATTCCAGCTCTTTCAAGCACCTCTTCTTCCGTACAGTCGCCCTGAATTGCAATTATTCCGTCCTCTCTGGCACTGACAACTCTCGTTGCATCAGAATCAACAACCACGACTTTTTTCAGCTCTTTCAGAAGCTCTTTAGCCATTTCCTTACCCATCCTACCATAACCGCAGATTATACAGTGATTTTCCATTTTTTCTAACACTTTCTTCCACCTCTCAATTCTCCTTTCAAGAAGAATGGGGAGTATAGCGTCAACGGAATACAGAAATGTGGCAACGCCAAAAACCATGAGGAACATCGAAAGAGCTTTTCCGAGCACGCTGAGCTTTCCGACTTCCCTGTATCCGGTGGTCGTTATCGTGAGCACAGTCATGTAAAGGCAGTCAAACCAGTCCCACCCCTCAATCACGTGATAGCCCACAGTACCGAGAACTGTTATCGCTACGAGCATGCCCACCACTCTGAGAACTTCTCCTTTCAGTCCGTTGCTTTCGTTGATTTCTGTGATGTCAGTGTTCCTTTTCATCGACCATTCTATCTAAAAAACCGGTAATATAACTGTCGTCTGATCTAATGATTATGAGCACGAAAGTGTTTTAGAGTTAAGTTAAAACCGTTCACTATTGTGAAGTTCGTTAGGTGAAAAAATAACGCAAAAGTTGCAAAAGTTACAGAACGCTAAAATTTCATGTACTTTTCACACCTTTCCAGACTTTTTACCAGCAGCTCCACCGTGTTTCTGTAGTCCCTCATGTCTATTACCTCAACGGGGGTGTGGATATACCTCGCCGGTATGCTCACGACTCCCGAAGGTACACCCTCTCTAGTCAGGTGTATCGCAGTGGCGTCCGTAGTGCCACCTTCTCCAACCTCGAGCTGGTAGGGTATGTCGTTTTTCTCGGCCGTCTCTCTCAAAAGCTTCAGTACGTTTCTGTGGGCTATTAACCCCCTCCCGCTCGCATCAGCGACAGTTATGGCAGGCCCTTTTCCGAGGTTTATTTCCTGATTCACGTTTACGCCGGGGAAGTCCGTTGCGACGCAGACGTCAACAGCAATTGCAAGGTCTGGATTTATTGAGAAAGCTGACGTCCTCGCTCCTTTAAGCCCCACCTCTTCCTGAACGGTGAAAACGGCGTAAAGAGTGGCTTCACACTCAGCCTGTTTAAAAACCTCTACGACTGCGGAAACACCGGCTCTGTCGTCTATGGCCTTTCCCGTAATTCTGTTTTCTCCAAGCCCTGAAAGCTCTCTGTCCATTGTTACAGGAGATCCTACCTCGACTCCCATGTTCTCCGCATCCTCTCTCGACTCAGCGCCGATGTCTATGAACATGTCCTCTATCTTTACCACCTTTTTTCTCTCCTCGTCCTTCATTATGTGAGGGGGTTTGCATCCGAAAACACCCCTGATTTTTCCGTTTTTCGTGTGAACGAACGCTCTCTGGTTCAGAACTGTCTGGGAGAACCAGCCACCTATCGGTGTTATCCTGAGAAAGCCCTTTTCCTCGATGTGCTTGACCATGAACCCTATTTCATCCATGTGGGCGGCGAGCATTACCTTCTTCTCGTCACCCCTTCTCACGGCAATCAGGTTTCCCATCCTGTCAACCCGGAGCTCATCGGCAACCCCTTCAAGCTCAGACCTTATGAGCTCTCTTACCTCGTCTTCGTAACCGCTTATACCGTGTGCGTTGCAGAGTTTCTCAAGAAGAGCAAACGAGTTCGAGGCCATACGCTCAATAACGGGGGAGTGTATATAAAAGCAGTGTCTGAAAATGTGCTAAACTAACTGCAGCATGTAAAGCCAGAAATAGCCAAAAAATAAAAGTAAAGTAATTTAGCGAATTCTCCGCGTAACAGCTAACGCCAGCAGTGCGGCAACCGCTATGACTGCTTCAAATCCCGGTGTTCTGGTTTTTGCCGTTTTGTTGCCGGTCTTGTTGCCCGTTGCGT
>JALVYA010000141.1 GCA_027038095.1 Archaeoglobaceae archaeon | reverse complement strand
CTCGAGCTCCACGAAGTCTCCAACCTTCAGCTCGAGCTCGCAGTATTCAGAATAATCGAGGGTTACGTAAGCGTCATCCGCAATGGAACTGACACAGGCGTTTCCTATCTGCTTGCTCAGCTCAACAAGGCTGAAGGGGTCTTTTATTGCATCTTCAATGCTTGGTGCGGTAAAACCTTCTCTATTGGCTAGCTTCAGGTAAACGACAACGTTGTTTTCGTCCTTCATCTCTATTTTTGTTATCCTGTACTTCACGGCTACACCTCCTAAAACTTCAGTCCGCTAACTCTTTCGAGCTCTTCTTTCATCTTTATAGCTCTTTTCAGGCTGTTCTCAACGATCCATCTTTTCTCAGGTTCCACCTTTTCCTTCAGTTCTTTTAATTTTTCGAAAAACTCCTCGAAACTCGCTCTATCCCTGTCGAATATCAGGTTGTCTGCAAACGCAACAATTTTTTCTTCCAGAGTTTCGGGCATGAAGTCCCTTTCCGGTAAACCAAGTGCCTTTGCTTCCTCAGCAGTAATACCGCATGAGAAGTGTCTTTCGGCAATCTTCACTACCTTTTCGTCAACGCCTTCTTTCCTGAGTATCTCTCCCGAAACCACGAAGTGTTCCAGACCGTGAGTTTTTGCACGCCCTATGTCGTGTAGCAGCGCTCCGAGCTTTATCGCTTCTAAATCAACGTCGTATCCGTTGGCTTTTGCTTTTTCGGCTATCTCTAAAGCAAGTTTTGCGACTTCAATGCAGTGCTTCCTTACGTTTTCAGGTAATCCGTATTTATCCCAGATTTTCTTTACGAGTTCCGGCACTTCCACTGACGTCATGCTACCACCTTTACCATCTAACAAAACAGCTCCAGTACTTCGAGTGGATTCTCTTCACTCTTTCCATTGTGGCTCTAACCCTGTCCTTTGCTTTCGGGTCGAGCACCGAATTGAGCATCGACAGGTAGTTTTCGGGCTCTCTTATACACGATATGTCGAGACCCGCCATGGCTGCAATCACTGCGAGGTTCGTGTACGGTAAGGCAGCTTCTATGCTGTACCCCCCTTCAAGTACTGCAAAAAGTTTACCGTTGCACAGGTCTTCAGCAAGTTCTTTCGTCCTCTTCATGAGTTCCGCATACCCCCTCGCAGTAAGAGCAAGACCCGTCAGCGGGTCTGTGAAGTGGTTGTCCTGCCCGGCAGAAACCGCTATAAACTCGGGCTTGAAATCCTGAGCTATTGGCTCTATTATTTCCTCGAAAACCATTAAATAGCACTCATCCCCTGCTCCGGGAGGTAAGGGGACGTTTACCGTGTACCCCTCTCCTTCTTTTTCTCCAGTCTCTTCCGGATAGCCCGTACCGGGGTACAGGGGCATCTGGTGCAGGGATATAAAGAGAACGGTTGGATCTCCGTAAAAGATTTCCTGAGTTCCGTCTCCATGGTGAGCATCCCAGTCGAGAATCATTATTCTTCTGACCTTTCTCTCCCTCTGAAGCCACTTTACGGCAATTGCCATGTTGTTCAGGTAGCAGAACCCGGCACCCATGTAGGGCTTGGCGTGGTGACCGGGAGGTCTCACCATTGCAAACGCGTTCTCAGCCATTCCATCAGCCACGACTCTTGCGGCGGTGATGGCTCCTCCAGCGGCAAGCATCGCTCCTTTGTAAAGCCCCACCGGAATTACGGTGTCCCAGTCTATAACTCCACCTGTTTTGCTCTCCTTTTTCAGAAATTCCAGATAATCCCGACTGTGAACGGCAAGAACGTCTTTCTCCTCAGCCATTTCAGGCTCAACGATTTTTACGACGTTCGAGTCGAATATTCCCTCTTCCATCAACTGGTCAAACGTATATGCGAGCCTCTCCTTTCTTTCCGGATGAGTTGGAGTTTGCTCATGTTCGAGGTACGATCTGTGAAATACGAGGGCTGTTCTCATTGAACTGAATTATTCCTGCGGGGTAATAAGCTTTTGTGCCGCTGGAGTAGTCCTCTAAGAACCTGCGACTCATCCAGTTGCAGGCTTTTCCGTCGAGCAGAACTCCAATCTCCCTGTTTTTCTCCAGTCCGTACCTGTCGAGGTTTGCGGACATTATCAAA
>JALVYA010000140.1 GCA_027038095.1 Archaeoglobaceae archaeon | reverse complement strand
ACTCTCGGCAGGTTTCTGTACCCCGACACCTCCGCATCTTCCGTCGGCTCTCCGTCTATGCACACTGGACAGTTCGAAACGATCAGCTTTATCTCCTCGTCTCCCGGCAGATACTGCAGGTTTGCCACTTTCTTGTAGAGGGGTATTTCCTCGCAGTACCTGAGTATCTCCTGTTCGGTTGGTTTATACCTCGAAATGTTCAGTTTTCTCCTCACGAGATCTCCAACTAAAACTGAAATGACCTGAGCTGTACCTCCTGCACTTCTTATAGGCCCTGCGTAGTAGATTTTCAGAAATTCGCTCCCGTCGTCATTTCTGTCCGTTTTAACCTTGGCTATTCCCTCTATGGGAGCAGCAACAACTCCTTCTGTCAGTATGGCAACGGCACTTCTAATGGCAAGTTCTGCAGCTTTAATTTTATCAAACTGGCCAAACTTTCCCTCTATTATGTCTTCAGCTATTTTAAAACAGATTTTTTCTCTGCTCATCCCGCTTTCTTCGAGTTCCTGTATTCTCTCGGCTATTCCATTTATGTGTAACAGCCTTTCAACTCTTTCAGCCATGTTTTTTGCAATGGGTATTTCAACATCCAGACTCGGGTCTAACCCCTTACTCCTCGCTTTTTTTGCTATTTCGTAAGCCTTCTCAACTTCTTTTAATAGATTATCGTGGTATTTTCTAATTTCATCAAGTAGAACTGCTTTTCTATCTTCTTTTTGCTCCCCTTCGAAGAGGGGGAAGAATTTGTCGAGGGTAACCACCATCATGGCAAATCTTCTGTCGAGGGATTAAGGTTTTTGGTTTTTCTCGTGTGGCGATGTCAGTTTTGATAAATATACGTATTTTTCATGTTTGTGACTTACGGCACAGTTACATTCGGTGAAGTTATTGACAGCCTGCGAGTTCATGCGAGTTCAGCACCCAGCGTCAAAAAACAAAAACAGCGTGGAAATACCCAGTGGGCTCGCCCGGATTCGAACCGGGGACCTTCGCCTCGTCAAGGCGACGTCATAACCGCTAGACTACGAGCCCTCAATAAGGGCTCACAAGCTGGAATTATAAGATTTGCGGTGGTTCGGTAAACAGCACCAGAAGCAAAAAAGCCAAAAATTCTAAAACCCATTCACTAAATTCCGAACATGAAGAGACTTCTGCCACTGGTCATCCTCCTGTTTCTGGCATCCATGGTAATGGGATGTTCGAGCACCCACATAAAAGTCAACATGACGCAGATAAAGGAAAAGTACAGCTCGATATCCAGCATGAGCGGTACGGCCATCGTTGAGAAAGGCAACAGCAGGGACACGGTAATTTTTACTTTCGTAAAGCCAGACAGCTTTCTTGAGTGGTACTCCACGAAAAACAGGATAGTCGTTTACAACGGAAGTTTCGAGCTGATCAAAGACAGCAGCGGAACCAGAACGATCAAAACAAAAACGTTTAATCCCTACGATTACGGAAAAATACTGAACAACTCGAAGGCATACGTTCAGAACAACAGCATAGTTGTCGAAAACGAACTCGGAAAGGTCTGGCTTAACAGAAGCCTGTTACCCGAAAAAATAGAGTGGAACAGAGGAGTTACGGTGAAAATAGTCAGGCTCAACGTGAACGGTAGAGGTGACAGAAGAATAATAGAGGACTTTATGGGCACGAAAAAGAGTGGAAACGGTGCAGAAAAAGCGAACAGACTTGTCAGCCTGAGTGAGGCGGAGAAAGAGGTCAGGTTCAACATAATAACTCCGGCTTACACGGATGGGTGCAGGTTTGTGGGTGCAATAGTATCAAACGTTTCAGGTGTTAAGGTCGTCACCCTTTACTACGGTGAGGCCGGAAGCAAAAAGCTTCTCACAGTGGTTGAAACGACAGACAGAGCAACGCTTAACAGTGTTTGCGGGATGAGCAGTAACAGTAACGGTAACGGCAGCTCTGAAATAACCGTTGGCGGAGTTAACGTTAAGGTGGGAAAAGCTCTCGGAAAGTGGAACGCTTACGAGTTTGAGCTTAACGGCGTGGCTGCTGTCGTGTACGGAAATCTGCCGTCTCAGGAGATGGTTAAAGTCGTCAGTTCCATGATTCAGCATTA
>JALVYA010000139.1 GCA_027038095.1 Archaeoglobaceae archaeon | reverse complement strand
TTTTGTATTAAGTGTTCTTGCGAGAATATAAGGTTTTCTATTTGGTAGCTAGGGACTAAAATTTAGTTTGTTTTACTATAATTTCAGGTTCGATAGTGATTGAATGTAACTACAGCAGAAATCACCCATTAAAGCCATTTAAAGCCGCAAAAGTGTTTACAATGTGGCTTTCCAGTACTGGTATCGAAAAACACAAACAGAAATAAACAAATATCTAAAAATCAAATAGTAATAAAATATAAGAACGACGAACAGGTTTTTAAAATGTATGCTAGTATGTGTCAAGCCTTTTTTCGACGACTTACAAAAACTACTTTACCCGCCAGTACAGCCTGATACTGTAATGAAGCAGAGGTTCGTTCTCGATACGACTGCCATAACAGATACGGGACTGAGAATGAGGGAGGGATATGAAACCCTGTGCGAGTCTGCTCAGGAAATACTCGATTTAATAGCAAAAGCCCGCTTGAAATTTGAAATAAGCTGCTACATACCGTATCCAACTGTTTACGGTGAGCTTGTCAGCTTCCTCAAACGATACGAGTGCAGTGAAGATGTTTTTATAAAACTGGATACATGGCTCGTGAAGAAAACGCCAAACAGATACGAGGTAAAAATACCGGCTGCAATCTTTTACGAGTACGTTCTGACCATGAGGGAAAAGATAAACAGGGGAAGAAAACTGGCAGAAGAGTATATATGGGAAAGCTCGGCCATAACATCTTCTATAGTTCTAAGAAGTAATTCTGATTCCGATGCATCCGGAAAAAAAGAAGAAATCCAGCGAGAAATAGGATCTTTAATCAGCAGATTTCGGGATAAGTACAAAACGACACTCAGACAGGGCATTCTGGACAGCTCTCCTGATCTCGACGTTTTACTGCTTGCAAAAGAGCTTGAAGCTGGGGTTGTGAGCAGTGACGCTGGTATAAGAAAGTGGAGTGAAAGAATGGGTCTCAGATATGTAGAAGCTTCAAAATTTCCGAGAATGTTAAAGGAGTATTTGGCGTTGCTGGAGTAATCTGTAATGTATTTTACGAAGTGTGATCGGATGATAAGGTGCAGATTTTGCGGGAAAAGGGCAGTAGAAGTACTGAAACAGTACAGGCTCAGTCTTTGCAAAGACTGTTACGTGAAGTTTTACGAAAGGCAGGTGGAAAGAGCGGTAAAAAAGTATAAAGTCGTAAAGAGTGGGGAGAGAGTTCTTGCCTGCGTTTCTGGAGGAAAAGATAGCTCTGCCATGCTTGCAGTGATGAAAAGTTTATCTGAAACGGCTGATTTCAAACTGGAGGCGATGTTCATCGATCTGGGTATAGGAGATTATTCAGAGAAGTCACTAAACGTGGCAGAGAAACTCTGTAAAAAACTGGACGTTAAGTTAAACGTCGTAAGACTCTCAGATTACGGAATACGCCTGGAAAACATAAGCACAAAAAGAAAAAAATGCTCCGCCTGTGGTACCGCAAAGAGGTATTTGATGAACAGGTTTGCGAGGGAAAACGGGTTTGATTGTGTGGCAACGGGACACACGTCTGATGACATCTTGGCTTTCTTCTTCAAAAACTGGCTTTCAGGAAACTTCAGCTGGAGTGCCAAGTTTCTGCCGAGAACGGAAGGATTCGACAAAATGGTAACAAAAGTACGACCGCTTTACTTTTCGAGTGAGAGGGAGAACCTTCTCTACTGCGTATGCAGGGGTGTGCCGTTTTTGAACGAGAACTGCCCCTATGCACCCTCAAAAGACGTGTGGAAGGATATAATTTATGATATCGAAAGAAAAAAGCCGGGATTCAAAAGATGTTTTGTAATGAATCTTGTGAAATACCTGAAATTAAAAACTCACACTGGCAGCAACGGTGAAAGTTACAGATACTGCAGGCTGTGCGGGGAGATAACGACTTCAGACATCTGTGCTTTTTGCAGGCTAAAACAACGAAACGCTCCTGTAAAGTAGTTTTTACCTGTGCAATTCCCTCTCATCAACGCCCATTACAGCAAGGAATATATTTGCTCTCAGTGTTTGTTCGAAGTAGTTTCTGTCCGGCTCGAGTATAGCAAACTTCTTTGGAACGGGTATGGCGAGAATTTCGCCATTAGAGTATTTACC
>JALVYA010000138.1 GCA_027038095.1 Archaeoglobaceae archaeon | reverse complement strand
CAGATGGTCAGGTCGCTCATCGGAAAGGTCATAAAAGTGGAAATGAAGGGAGAGGAGAGCGAGCTCGTTGGAAAGCTCGAAAGCGTTGACGATTACATGAACATACACATAAGCAATGCCGTGGAGTACAGGAACAACGAAAAAATAAGGAATCTCGGCACTCTCGTTCTGAGGGGTAACAACGTCATACTCATACAGCCCTACGAGGAACAGTAACCAAATTTTTAAGTTTCTGTTAAAGGTACTTCATTATGATGGATACGAGAGACGAGATACTCCGCATTCTTGAGGAAAGAGGCAGTATTTTACAGAAAGACCTGTGGAAGGAGCTGAACATAGACAGCAGCAAGTGTTCCAGAATTCTGAGAAAGCTTGAAAAAGAGGGTCTGATAAAAAGGGTTGAAATCGTTGTTGACGGAGTCAAGACTTTTAAGATCGTTCCAGCCGGAGCTGAAGAAGAAGAGGAGAAGGAGGACGAGTTCAGCCTTCAGGCAATAATGGAGAGAATGGAAAACGTTTCCGGGCTACCTCCGTGTTTTGGCTGTCTCGAAAAAGATTGTGAAGTTACCTCCTGTTTAAAACTCGAAGTCTGGTTTCTGAGGAAGTCTCTTGGAAAGTAAATGCTAACGTGCATTTTAAGTAAGCAGTTTTAAACAGCAGTCAACTATTAAATACTTCCCCAGCAGAAGCAGTTTATGGACTGTTATGGCGTAATCGGACACCCGGTAAAACACTCGGTATCTCCTGCGATGCACAACGCGGCATTCAGGGCTATGAAGATAGATGCCGTTTACGCATCCTTCGACGTGAAACCCGAAGACCTGAAAAAAGCGATAGAGGGGGCAAAAGCCCTTGGAATTAAAGGCTTAAACGTAACAATTCCGCACAAAGAAGAGGTGTTAAAGCTCGCAAAGCCAGACGAGCTTGCTTCAAGAATTGGTGCAGCAAATACGCTGAAATTCGACGAAGAAATACTTGCATACAACACAGACGCCTACGGTGCTCTAAAAGCCCTCGAAAACGCTGGAGTTGGCGTTTCCGGAAAAACTGTGCTGATAATTGGTGCTGGAGGAGCTGCGAGAGCAATTGCCTTCGCCCTTGTGGAGGAAGGAGCGACAGTGGTTGTTACAAACAGAACCGAGCAGAGAGGATTGAAGCTCGTTCAGGACGTCAGAAAGTACGGCGAGTGCGTGTTCGTTCCGATGAGCGAGCTCGAAAAACTCAGGTTTGATATCCTGATAAACGCAACACCCGTGGGGATGAGTGGCTACATGCCGGGAAAACTGCCTGTTGACAGCAAACTCATAAAAGAGGGGATAGTCGTCTTCGACACCGTTTACAATCCAATGGAGACAGCTCTGATAAGACTCGCAAAAATGAGAGGGTGCAGGGTAGTTTACGGAATTGACATGCTCGTACATCAGGGAGCGAGAGCCTTCGAGATATGGACGGGTTTGAGTCCTCCGTTTGACGTGATGAAAAAGGCTGCACTCAACGCTCTGGAACGTCAAACTCGTTAAGCTTAATACTCTTTAACCTCATGTTAAAGTATGGATGCTTCTCTTGCTCTCAAAATTTCGAGAGAGGTTGCAAAAGCTGTAAGAGATGCAGTTCTTCCAGTTGCCGGAAGTAGATACGCTGGAGAGAACGTGGGAATGGGAAAAGACGGAACACCAACGAAAAGAATTGATAGAATAGCTGAGGACGCTGCTGTTGAAGTTTTGAAGGACTGGGACGTCAGAATTGTAACGGAGGAGTCCGGGATCGTTGGAGATGGCAGTACAGTCGTTGCCCTGGATCCGATTGATGGAACTTTCAATGCCGCCAGAGGTATTCCAGTATATTCCGTTTCCCTGTGTTTTGCAGAATCAAACGGTGGTAACGCAAAGTTTAAAGACGCTTTTTTTGGATACGTGTACAACATAGCCACCGGGGACGAATACTATGCTGATGAGCTGGCTTACAAAAACGGTGAGGTAATAAAAACGTCTAAAACTGACAGAATAAACGAAACAAACGCAATAATGTACTACCCGACCAGAAACTATGGATTCAAGAGAGTGCGAATATTTGGCGCTGCATCTCTCGAAATATGTTTTGTTGCGGATGGCAGTATGGACTGCTT
>JALVYA010000137.1 GCA_027038095.1 Archaeoglobaceae archaeon | reverse complement strand
CCTTGGCGTTGATGCTTTTTGCGAGCTTCAGCCCCTGTTCGAGTAAAAAATCAAGCATTAATTCTGGTTATTTAAACAGTTTTTTAAAATTTGCTGATTGCCAGCCTGAGTGAAAGTAAAACTGAATTCCAGTTAAATCTTTCTCGGATCCGTTATCTCCCCGTATATTGCCGTTGCAGCGGCTGTAGCTGGCGAAACCAGATATATCATCCCTTCCGGGCTCCCCTGTCTTCCTATAAAGTTTCTGTTTGACGTTGAAACGCTCACCTCGCCACTCGCTATGAGGCCAAAACTGCCGCCCATGCACGGACCACAGCAGGGGAATTCGACGAGAGCTCCTGCATCGACGAAAACGTCGATCAGCCCATCCTTTAAAGCCCTCCTGTATATGCTCCTCGAAGCAGGTATGACTATCAGCCTGACGCCTCTCGCCACGCTCTCGCCTTCAAGCAGCTCAGCAGCCACTTTCAGATCCTCGTACCTGCCGTTGGTGCATGAACCTATGAAAACCTGATTGACTTTCGTCCCTTCGACTTCGGAGACGCCACAAACGTTGTCAACCCTGTGAGGCTTGGCAACCTGAGGCTCCATTCCCGTTACGTCGAGCTCGACTCTATCGTACTTCGCGTCTTCGTCCATGTGAACGGGGCTGTACTCCTCGACTCCTATTTCTTTCAGGTAGTTTTCAGTAACTCTGTCGAATTCGACAATTCCAGCCTTACCGCCCATTTCTATTGCCATGTTGCACATTGTGAGTCTGTCGCTCATCCCCATTTTTCTTACAGTTTTTCCACCGTAAACGCACGCTTTGTAGTTCGCTCCGTCAGCCCCCACCATGCCTATGAGTTTGAGTATGACATCCTTACCGCACACGTACCTGTCGAGCTTTCCGCTGACCTCGAAGTATATCGTCTCAGGGACTTTAAACCAGAGCTTCATGGTCGCAAAAACGAATCCCATGTCGGTTGAGCCTATTCCAGTTGAGAAACAGTTCAGAGCTCCGTACATGCACGTGTGACTGTCAGCACCCACTATCAGCTGTCCGGGTAAGGCGTGTCCTTTTTCAACCATAATCTGGTGGGCTATACCCTCCCTGACGTCGTAGTTCAGGATGCCGTTTTCGTCAGCAAAACGTCTGAGCATTTTGTGGGTTTCAGCAGCGTTAACGCTATCCGCCGGAACCTGATGGTCGAATGCCATTACAACTCTTTCCGGGCATTTTACCTTTCTGTCTCCGGTAATCCTTTCGAGGGCTTTTATTGCGAGAGGGGCTGTTATGTCGTGCACCATCGCCCTGTCTATCTCCGCAAGCACGAAATCGCCAGCTTTAACGTCTTTTCCCGATGCGATTGAAAAAATCTTTTCGGCGATAGTCTTTCCACTGGAGAACTCCATGAGTGCCGGAAAAGTTAAGGACTATTTAACGTTTTGCTGTTTGCATTTTGCAGTTTTACCGTTCTGACCAGTGTGCATTGTGGAAGAAACGTTGCATGAAGAAAACGTTAATGGTGTAACAAGATAACTGTCAGGTTGCTGCATGTACCTTCAGGAATTCGCTATCCGGAAAAATAGAAGCCAAGAACTGCAAGATCTGCCAGTTGTCTGAATTTTCGCCAAAAGATTCTAAAGGTACAGAACAAGAAGCACGGCAAACAGTGTTACGACAAAGTAGAGGATTGAGTACCTGTGGAAGTCGAGGAGTATCCTGTTTCCTGCGTACCTGACGGATATTATGTTTGCGAGAGATGCTACTATCAGACCGTTTCCTCCGACGTTTACTCCGTAGCATATGGCTTTCCAGTTCGATGTGAAGTGGGACATGAACATCGACGCTGGAACGTTGCTCATGATCTGAGATATCGCTGCTGAGAGCAGGTAAACCGTTTTCGCATCTTTCAGGTTGAGACTGCTCACAGCCTCTCTAATCACACCAATTTTTGCTATGCATCCAACGTCTATGAACATCAAAACGAATATCAGTATCAGACACCAGTCAGCCTTTCTCACAACCCTTCTAAACGCCAGAGAGTAAACGGCCATGACGATCAAAAAAGCTGGAAACTCCAGTCCAGCTTCGAGAGCTACTATGAAAAAACACAGAAAGAACAGAGAGACCACAGCCAGATTTCTGTCGA
>JALVYA010000136.1 GCA_027038095.1 Archaeoglobaceae archaeon | reverse complement strand
AGTATGGGATAGAGGATATAACAGTGACGTTGTGGTGGTTTACGGTAATCGTATCGTTAAACGCTTTTGCTGGAGGAGCGTAAACGAGTTTCCCAAATCTATCCCTGACGTATCTCCCATTTCCTCCGTGACAGTCCAGACAGCTCGGAACGTAAGCAGCGTGAGCCTGCATTCCGGGGTGGGCCGAGCCATTAATCACAGCAAATCTAACTCCAGTACCGTTAAACCTGTGGCATGTTTCACAGCTCAGGTCGTAGTGAGGTGCGTTCGGGTTGGAGTAGAGCTCCTCCCAGATGTGGTAGTGGCAGAGCTTGCAGTACTCAGTTTTACCGCTCGTGGTGTTAACGTATATTATCCCTGTTGTTGCGTTGTTGGAGAAGTTGAACATCGTATGGTCACCCACGAAGAGCGAGGTGGAGTGTGGCGAGTACAGCAGAAACAGCGCCGTTATGGCAACTCCTATCAGCACTGCAGGCAATATCTTGGAGGTCAGGGTTTCACCTCCGTAACGTTTGTATACGTGAATGTGTTAGATGTAACGTTTATGTAAGATTCATTCAAACCTGTTAGAGCGTAGTAACCAAGTATAACGTGTTTTGTCACTATGTTTATTCCTCTCACCGTATGGAAGTGTATTGTGAGGTTGACCTTCATGTGACAGGCTATGCAGGCTTCAGTCGAATCTTTTAACGTGTTGTTCTTTATTGCGTTGGCGACGAAAGCGTTGTGCGCAGCACATAAACCGTTGAAAGTAGCGTTGGAGTACCTGAAGTTTGACGTCGCACCAAAGGCCGTGACGTTAAAAGCTCCAGCAAAGGGGCCTGGCGTCGAGCTGTTGAGCGATGCGTTTATCTGATGACACAGCATGCATGCAACTGTTGTTGCTGCATGAGCCTGTTTTCCGGGTGTGTAGTTCGTTATACTACCTCCCTGAACTTCAGCGTAAGTTATGCTCAGGTTTGCTCTGTGACATATGCAGCCCAGATTTTTATGATAGCTGTACTTCAGTTCCTCGTATACATCTGCGTGGCACTTCTGACACGGCACCTGATTTCCATTTCCGCTTATGTTGTACCACCAGTGCTGCCCGGCGAAAAGTGAGACTGTCTGTGGCATTACGAGAGTTCCAACGGCAAGTACCGTTATGAGCAGTAGTACGATTTTTACAGTGTTTCCCATGATATGTTCAGGTTTATTGCTTGTTTAATTTAATTTTTCTGGTTTGAATAGATAATGATAGGTTTGAATTTTGGTGGTTTTGCTGAAAACATTACCAAAACCGTTTATATTTTCGAGTGCTAATTCATCACATGAAGGTTAAAGAGGCTCCAAAGACCTCAGCCACGATAATTGTGAGATCAGCTTCGAATGCTAGAATTACTCAGTCAAAAAATCCCTTTCTCGAACTGATGAGAAGGATATTCAGAGACGAGGAAGTGGCGATGAAGGCTATCAGGTTTATAACCATAGTTGACGAAAGGCAGAAGTCGGGAAATCCCCTGAAAGTGGAGGAATGGGAGAAAGTGATGAAAGAGCTCGACATGGTCAGGTCGTCCTTTTACTCGATGAGAAACAGGCTGATAGGTGCTGGAATGATAGCTGTGAGAAACGGAGAGTACCATCTGTCGGGAGTTTTTAGCAGAGACCTCGTAGATATGGCGAGGTGGTGGTGGACTGTAGTGCTGGGATACGACCCAGAAACTCTCTAACCGGTGGTATGTATGAACGGAACAAAAACGTTGGAAACGCTGCTGAGTGAGGCTGAGAAACTCGCTCGGATTATGGATGACAGAAATGAGATGCGTGAAGAGCTCGTGAGTCTTGCAGATAAGCTGGGACTGCTAAAGCCGGAAATTAAAGAGCTTCCAGAGTTCTGCGAAACTGTAAGAAGAATTGCGGGAAAAAATCAGGCTTTCGCTCTGACCCTTGTAGCAAATGCGATGTCACACTTCTCTCTTCAGCTCTCGAAAACAGAGCTCGACTTGGGTCTTTCCGGTTTTGCTTTGACTGAGCCGGGCTCTGGAAGTGATATGCGAAAGATATCCACAAGATTCGAAAACGGAAAGCTGTGGGGCGTTAAAACGCTGATAACAAATGCCGAGCTTGCGGAGAACTTCGCAGTTCTCGCAAAATCTGGAGATAAATACCTGCTCT
>JALVYA010000135.1 GCA_027038095.1 Archaeoglobaceae archaeon | reverse complement strand
ACCGTAACCTCGGCAAAATCATGGCGATAAAGCCGACGAAAGTTCCGCTGGACTGGCTGTTCAATCAGGACCTGATCACAGTCGAACTTCAAAAGCTTGATGGCAGAACCAGAATAAAGATTTCGAGTCAGCTATATCCGTATCCTACCACAGAGTACCACGTCGATTACGGAAGTAATCTGGAAAACGTGGAAAAAATTGTGGATTTTTTAAAGGGTTCTTTAAAAAGCACCCGGAGATGATACTGTGGGTTTAAGCTCCAAGCTCAGACTTCAAAGCACGGTTTTTTCGGAATAGTTGTCAGAACGACCTTACCGAAATCAGACCACTCCTTTATGATCTTTTTCATCCCATCTGGATTTCCATACGCCACGTATGCCGGACCGTTTCCGGATAGTCCAGCACAGAGACCGGCTTTTTCTGCTATTTCGACAGGTTTTGTGCTGTAGTTCAGCAGGGAGCAGCAGTACTCCGTGTTTAACTTCATGGCCTCGCAGTAATGACCATTCATTGCAAGCTCGAAAGCGAGCCTTACAGTATTCAGGTTTCCCCTCCTCATGATTTCCAGACTTACGTTCTTTCTTCCCCATTCCGGTATAAGAATCATCGCCCTGCTCTCGTTAAAGTCGATGTCGTGCCTCAACAGCTCCATTTTCTCGTTGTCCGTAACGACAAACCCTCCGAGCAGTGAAGCGGCAGCATCGTCCATTGCTCCGGTGTAGCTTATTCCGCACTTCAGGGACACTTCAGCGTTCAGTCTGAGCACTTCAGCCGGTTCGAGCTCTATACCTTCTGCCCTGCACAGAGCGAGTATCAGAGCGTTCACAAAGGCACTGCTGCTTCCGAGACCGCTTCCCCTCGGTATGTCGCTTTCCACTCTGACTTCGAACTTCCTTTCAATTCCGAGAGCGTTCAGAACTTCCTCCACCACCTGCGACCCTGACTTTTTCCCATCGCTGACCAGCAGGTTTTCTCCGCTCTCCCTCACCTCAACTCTCGTTCTGATGTTCAGGGCGAAGGCCGATCCTTTTCCTGTGCTCAAAGCGTTTATGACCGTTCCGGCTGCGTAAGCCTCAGCACACGCTCTCCGTTCTCTCAGTTCTACCACCCCTCACAAATCCACTCTCCTATGGCTCTGTCGTACTCAGAAGTAACTCTGAAGGCCGTGCAGGCAAACTTCTTTCTGAGTTTTTCTGTGTCAGGAAAGCACTTCACAACCTCGCTGTACTGATCAGGTTTGCAGACGGCAAGAACCCTTTCAAAGTTTTTTGCAGCCGCCCTCAAAAGCGTAACTCCTCCGATGTCAATGTTGTCCACACACGGCTTCTCTTTAAATGGATATAAATTTACGACAACTATATCAATTTCACCTGTATTTATCATCTCAAAAACTTTTGGATGAATGGTTTTTAAAGTTTTGCTTTCCTTTATTCCCGTTATTTCGGACAGGTTGGTCACGTCTATTCCGTGCTCTCTGAGGTACTTTGCCGTGCCCGATGTTGCGAGAATCTTCCTGTGCTCCGCAACGACTTCGGCCAGTTTTTCAGCGCCCCTCTTCATGCTGAGGCTGAACAGAGCGTATACAGGTTTACACATTTAAAACACCTGACACGATTACCTGATAATGATTTTTTCTCCCTTTCCCTTTCTGTAGCTCAGGTACATGACAAGAATTAAACAGGGAGCAGCAAGAAGAAAAAAGCCATTTACGAAGTACGAGGCAAGTAAAACCACTGCGAGAAAGAAGAGTGCCACGTTAAACGTTAGCAAACACAAAAATACTTCAAACTCCTCCTGTTTTTTAATCTAAGCTAACGGCCATAAACCTTTCCAATAAAAAATAAGTCAGCCAGCCTGAGGAGAGAGCATGGACTGAAGCTTGCTCTGAATCTCGGACAGCCTCTCTTTCAGCCTGTCTTCCTGCCTCTTGAGAGTGTTTATTCTGACCTCGTACGTTTCTTTCTTCTCTTCGAGTTCCTTTAAGACCTCTTCTTTTTTAGACTTGACGAGTATGTTGCCAACAACCCTGAACACCGGCGTGTCTTCTGCCACTTTTTTTACCTCTTCAAGAGCTTCATTCGTCTCCTTAAGCAATGCCTCAACCTGCATTCTCTGGGCTATCACAGCCTGCAACTGCTGCTGAACCTGCTGCATCTGAG
>JALVYA010000134.1 GCA_027038095.1 Archaeoglobaceae archaeon | reverse complement strand
GCTCATTTTTCTTTTTTCCTTTTTCTTTCTTTTTGATTTATTTTGTTTCGACTTACACTCAACAAAATAAATTTTACTATTTATCTGACTGTATCCTGCAATATTTTGTTATTTTGTTTGCAATATCAGCAACCATAACCATTAAATCATCTAACTCCATCAGTTCCGTTCAGTTCCAATCAATACTCACCAGCTAAAAAATTGGGAAATTAAAGTTTTTCCTTCCTCAAATCTATTATCTGGTGAAGCTCCGGTCCAGTGGATATTAAGGTAACTGGAACCCCAACGTCATCTTCAACCTTCTCCACGAACTGTCTGGCTTTTGGTGTTAATTTCTCCCACTCCGTAACCCCGTAACACTCCCTGTCGAGCTTATCGATTCCCGTCAGAGCTACCTGAGTCGCTCCGTTAACCATTGCAGAGTAACGGGCCAGTTTTCCGTCCCAGTAACCAATTCTCCTTCTTCTGCCCGTCACAGTACCGTACTCTATTATTCCGAGCTTTTCAGCTTCTTCCTGCGGCATCTCCGTTGGAAACGGCCCGGCTCCAACCCTTGTTGGAAAGGTCTTGAAAACAACAACCACGTCGTCAACCCTGGTTGGCCCAACGCCAACGTCCGAAGCAATGGCAGACGCCGTTGTGTCCTTGGAAGTGACGTAAGGATATGTGCCGTAGTACAGACTCAAAGCGAAGCCCTGACTACCCTCCACGAGCACGAATTCTCCCCTGTCTATTGCCTCGTTCACCTCCAGAGGCACATCGGCAAGAAAGGCTCTCAGCTCGTCGATGTCCTTTGCCTGCTTTGCCACTCTCATAACCCTGTCCCTGTTCGCCGGACCGCAGCCCGTACCTGTAGAACCAATCTTGCCTTTCAGGTGTTCGCTCGACCTGTCCTCCTCTATGTGTTTTGGCTCGATTATCGAGCACCTGTAGTCGACTCTCGCCCTGTCGCCGACCTTCAGTACTTCCACTTCTTTCAGGAAGACTTCCGGGTTTACCAGAACACCGGCACCTATCAGGAGTTTTGCGTCTGGATAGACGAAACCGGAGGGTATCATTCTGACTCCAAACTTCTTCCCTTCAACCTCCACCGTGTGTCCGGCGTTTGGCCCGACTCCGCCCCTCGCTATGATGGCTGGTCTGTCTGAGTACGCCAGATGTGCAATGATCTTACCCTTTCCTTCGTCTCCCCAAAATCCGCCGACAACTATGGTAGTGGACATAACGAAGCTAATTGAGTTCTGCCCGTTTTAACTTTGCCGGTTTTTCTGCCCGCCAGAAGGTGTGTTTGACAGCACACGGCACACATCAAAGCTCGAATTTGTACACCTCAATATCTCCATCCAGACACAGACTTACCTTAACTTTCCTTTCTGACACCTCTATACCCATTGCAGATGGAGTGAGCGAAGCGTTGCCTCCACCCCAGACTCCCGTTGCGGAACCGGGGTTCAGAAGCAACGCTTTCCCCATGTAAACGTCGTGGCTGTGAGTGTGACCGCTGATCAGGACATCAACTCCCATTTCAAGAGCAAGGGCTTCGAGCTGTCTCCTGTCACCCCTCGGATATATTCCGTGACCGTGAATTAAACCAAAAATCAGATCTCCTGCCTTGAAGCTCTCCCTTAACGGGAGAGGTATCGTGTCCATGTTTCCTCTGACAGCGTAAACTTTCCCCGCATTGCAGATTTCAGCGAATTCTGAGAGAACTTTCTTTGCGGTCAGGTCTCCCGTGAAGGCGAGGATGTCGTAACCTTCCTCAGCAAACTCCACGATTGTTTCTGGTATCTTTTCCGCTCTATCGGGAATGTGAGTGTCCCCAGCAGCAAGAATTCTCACGGGCATAATCAATCTTCAGTTCCGGAAATAAACTTTGTTTCTTTTTTGATTGCGTATATTGCATGCCCCATAACAGTTTCCAATAACAATTCTCATACAGTTCCTGCGGACGTTGCAAGTCAGGGCAAAAACATGGAAAATGAGGCACAAAATAAAACAAAATAAAGCAAAAAGCAAAACCAAAATTTAAAATACTTCTTTAAAACCCGGTTCAGGCCTGCTTCCTGTATTCTTCAAGAACTGCGTTTACTATCTTCTCTCTCGCTTCCTTACTTGCGGGATGGAATATGTCCTGAAAACTTCCATCCTTCAGCCTTCTAC
>JALVYA010000133.1 GCA_027038095.1 Archaeoglobaceae archaeon | reverse complement strand
CCCATGCGGGAGGAGCAGCTCGAAAAACTGTCTTTGCACTTCGGCGTGGATCTTGAAAGAATAAGGGCAATTCCCGGCGTTGTCGAGAAGGAGTTTCGCGGGAAAAAGTACTACATATACATTCCCGATTCAAAATTTTAAGTCGTTAGAATTGTTCACCGTTTGATTGCCCACTGTTTGCTGAACGCCTGCCGGGCCTGACTCAACGATTGCGCAACTTTTTATCAGCTCAGACAAGAACAGGTAAAACTTTATCTTTCCCCGACATACATTGAGCGATGGACTCGAGAGAGAAAGTTCTGAAACTGTACACAACGGTCACGACAAAAATGTACTTTGGGGAAGATTCTTTCTTCTCCGGTAAGGAAAGCTACAATCCGCTCGCCCTCTTCGGAATTATCTCCGCCATTACCGATAGAAACGTCCTCGTCTTTGGAGATTACGGCAGTGGAAAAACAACGAGCTGTGAGAGAATAGCTTCTCTACTCAGGTGCGTTCCGCTTGAATTCGTTCAGGCAGCAACGATTCACGGTCATCCGGAACAGACCGAGGAAAAGATAAAGGCAACTCTTGATCTGGGAGCTCTGGAAAAAGAGGGTAAGGAGGTCGTAAAGTGGAGGATAACTCCATTCTGCCCGGTAACGATTGTGGACGAAATAAACAGGCTTCCAGCCGGAAAACAGAACCTCATACTGAACGAGGTTGACAGAGGAATTTGGAGTTACAGAGGTTCCACGCTCTTTCTGAAGAAAAAACCACTTTTTGCAACCGTGAACTACGGTGACGAGGGAACTTCAAAACTGATACCGCCGCTTTCGGACAGATTCGATCTGGCAGTTGAAACCGGCAGGATAGACGCTGTAATGAGGAGAAAGGTCAGGGCTGGAATTGACGACAGCTTTCTCAGAGACAGGGAACTCGCTGAGGAAATGGTTGAAACGGTACTCGAAATAAACAGCAGAGAGGCTGAGGATTACGTGAGAGAGGTGGCTGAAGCTTTTGCCGAAAAACTCAGCGAGAGGCTGAACTTTGAAGTGTTAACTCCGGATGAGGTGGATGAAGTCAGGAGAGAAATAGAGGAAGTGGAGCTTTTGCCAGAAGCTGAAATGTTCCTCGACTACCTTTCTCAGGAAGTTTACTGTCAGATGTCAACAAGAAAGGAGTTTTCGAGGTGCGAGGGGTGCCACTACTCCACCTTCGCCTGCTCAGATATAGGAGTTTTCTCCGGCAGAGCTGAGAACAGCGTGGTTACGATTGCTAAAGCTCTCGCATGGCTTGAAGGGGAGGATTGCGGTCTGCAGCAGGTTAAGGCCGTTCTGCCTTACTGCCTCTGGCACAGGTGCAGGCTGAATCCGGGCAGGGTTGTGGAAGTGAAAGACATCGAAAAGAACGAGTGTGATGAAATACACGCCTTAAAGGAAATCATAGACGAGGTGCACAGAAGGTGGGAGGAGCACAGGGACTTTCAGGTGATAGCTTACAAAGCCCTTTTGGAGGGTAACAGAGAGCTTCTGGAGGAAGTTTGCGAAAAAGTGTCTCACCCGCTGTTCAGGTCTTTACTCGGCTGGTAGCTGATGGATTTAACCTGAGGCATTAATCCTTTCAAGATGTGGAGGTGATCGTTTGAAGCCAAACCCGAAAAACATCCTCGTATTTTTAGCCGTAATCGCCCTGATTTCGCTCACTTGCGGATGTGCTCAGGTGAAACAGACAAACAGTCAGGCAAACAAAGTAAACGGAACAGCTTTCTCTTTTCAAAACGGGAGTGCCCTTCACTTTAACTCGACCGTGGCAAACCTTTTGCCGGATAACCTGATGGGAATGCACAAGTTTGTGACTCTGAAGGGCAAGCCCGCCCTCGAATTCATTAAGAGGTCTCACAGAGGGCCTATAAAGTACGTCAAGGATATAGCTCTGGTTCACTACATTGGAAACAGAAGCATAATGCTCGTCTGGATAACAGAATATCCGTCATCGAAGATAGCGAAAAACCAGACGATTCTCATGGTCAAGGGAATGAAGAAGTTCGGAAGCGTGTGGTCTTACGTTAACGAAACGAGGCTTGGAAACCTGAGCGTTTACTACGTTCCCGTAAAAAATCAGTACTTTTTCTGTAAGGGCAAATACGTGATTTACCTCATGCCCGTGAACATGAGCAAGTCCC
>JALVYA010000132.1 GCA_027038095.1 Archaeoglobaceae archaeon | reverse complement strand
CATGTACTCAAATTTCCTGCTTCTCCTCAAACCCATCCCCTTTGATGGATTTTTCACACTTCGAAAATACTTCAAATATATATCGATTTTGGTTCATTTCCGTTCCCGAATGTTTGCTCCCCGAATTCCGCTGGAGCTCACATCAGCTTTCCACAGTTTAGCTCAGCAAAGTTTTATATACCTGCTACATGTTATGCGGAAGACAGTTTGCGCTGCAGTCGAAAGTTTGAAAAGCTGTAGTTCAAATTTGAAATTAATCGGGATAAATGTAAAGGGGGAGATGGATATGGCGAAGGAGAAGGAACACATTAACGTTGCCATGATAGGGCATGTCGACCACGGAAAGAGCACTTTGATAGGCAGGTTGCTCTACGAGGCTGGAGAGATTCCGGAGCACATAATTGAGAAGTACAGGAAAGAGGCTCAGGAGAAGGGTAAGGCAACTTTTGAGTTTGCGTGGGTCATGGACAAGCTCAAGGAGGAAAGGGAGAGAGGTATCACAATCGACGTCGCTCACAGGAAATTCAAGACCCAGAAATACGAGATTACAATAGTTGACTGCCCCGGACACAGAGACTTCATAAAGAACATGATTACCGGTGCATCTCAGGCTGACGCTGCAATCCTCGTCGTTGCCGCTGACGATGGTGTGCAGGCCCAGACAAAGGAGCACGTATTCCTCGCGAGGACTCTCGGTATAAACCAGATGATTGTGGCAATAAACAAGATGGACAAGGTCAACTACGATGAAGGCAGGTACAATGAGGTTAAGGAGCAGGTGATCAAGCTCCTCAAAATGGTTGGTTACAAGGTCGACGAGATTCCGTTCATTCCGACTTCTGCATACTACGGAGACAACGTGCTCAAGAGGAGCGACAAGACTCCGTGGTACAAGGGACCAACGATATTCGAAGCTCTCGACAACCTGAAGCCACCAGAAAAGCCTGTTGACAAACCGCTCAGAATTCCAATTCAGGACGTTTACTCCATCAGTGGTGTTGGTACAGTTCCGGTAGGAAGGGTTGAAACCGGAGTTCTCAAGGTGGGAGACAAGGTAATATTCGAGCCGCCGAGCGTGAGCGGTGAAGTCAAGAGCATCGAAATGCACCACGAGCCACTGAAGGAAGCATATCCGGGAGACAACATAGGATTTAACGTCAGAGGCGTTGGTAAAAACGACATCAGGAGGGGAGACGTCTGCGGACACACGACCAATCCGCCAACCGTGGTCAGAGACTTTACAGCCCAGATAATCGTTCTCCAGCATCCAACAGCCATTACAGTCGGATACACACCAGTCGTTCACGCACACACAGCCCAGGTTGCGTGCAAGTTCATAGAACTCCAGAAGAAGATCGACCCGAGAACGGGACAGGTCAAGGAGGAGAACCCGCAGTTCCTCAAGACCGGTGACGCTGCAATAGTCAAGCTTCAGCCAACGAGACCGATGGTTCTCGAGAGGGTCAAGGAGATTCCACCGCTCGGCAGATTTGCTATAAGAGACATGGGTATGACTGTTGCCGCCGGAATGGTTTTAGACCTGACTCCGAGAGATTAAATTTTTTATTTTCTCTACTCCATTTCAGGTGTTTGCCATGGGTATTAAGGGTTACAAGGCGAGAATAAGGCTTTCCGGAATGAATCCAGCAGACCTCGACAGAATCTGCAAGCAGATCAAGGAGATTGCCAACAAGACCGGTGTGGAAATAAGGGGCCCGGTACCTTTGCCGACCAAAAGACTCGTGGTACCGGTGAGAAAGGCTCCAGACGGGGAGGGAAGCGAAACCTACGACCATTGGGAAATGAGAATCCACAAGAGGCTGATAGACATAGCCGCCGACGAGAGGGCTCTGAGGCAGATAATGAGGGTCCAAGTTCCCAAGGATGTCAACATAGAAATCGTGCTTGAGAGCTAATTTTTATTTTTAGGTTTTAATACTGTTTAAACAATAAACATAATAAAAGTGCGGGATAAATCCAGCAGCGCAGTAAACTTCAAACTTCCATTCTCTCATCTCCAGCCAGCAGTATGAGCAGGTAAATCAGGTAGCTCAATTTGTTCAGCCACTGAACTAAATCCAGACAAACTCTGTTTTTTCTGTAGAGAGATACTGCTCTCCTCTCAGCTCTTCTCACAGCCGTTCTCGCAACGTTGAGAAAAGCTGTTTCCTCTGAAGTTTCGAG
>JALVYA010000131.1 GCA_027038095.1 Archaeoglobaceae archaeon | reverse complement strand
CAGGTCGTAGTATTCCATGCTTTTTGATGAAACTCGACAGAGTTAAATATATTGGTGAAGCACATTTCTTTGTGGCAGGTATAAGAAGGTTGGTTCTGGACGTTATGAAACCGCATGAACCCGACAACGTATTTCTTGCCTTAAAGCTGAGCGAAGTGGAAAACGTCGATGGCGTAAACCTGAGCCTGATGGAAATAGACCAGAGCACGGAAACTCTGAAGATTACAATTGTCGGTAACGACATAAACTACAAGGAAGTAAAAAAAGTTATCGAGGACATGGGTGCTGCAATACACAGCGTTGACGAGATCGTTGCTGGAAAGCTGATAATTGATGCTGTAAAAACGGAGCAGGATTGACGTTTTTGCGTCAGTGTTTAGCTTAAACACTCTTTAAACACTCTTTAAATGCCATTAGTTCTCTGTACCGCGAAGTTTTCAAGTAATGTGTCCTGTAGGGTGGTTGCAGGATAAACCGCTGATATTAAGTCTTTAACAGCAGAAGACCCTCTTCGCAGACTGCATCTTACCGAGAGTTTACAGCCAAATCAAACCTGTCAAGATTCATCACCTTATCCCACGCTGCTATAAAGTCCCTTACAAATTTTTCCTCCCCGTCATCCGATGCATAAACTTCAGCAACGGCCCTAAGCTCATCATGATGACCGAAAATCAGGTCAGTTCTCGTAGCAATCCATTTTGGATTTTCCGTTTTTCTGTCGTATCCTCTGAACAGGTATCCGTGCTCATCGACTCTCCTCCACTCAGTTCCCATATCCAGCAGATTCACGAAGAAATCACTGGAAAGTGTTTCCGGATTTTCGGTCAGAACGCCGTATTTTTCATAGTTGTGAGTTGCCCCAAGAACCCTCAATCCGCCAGCGAGCACACACATTTCAGGTACGTTAAGTCTTAGAAGCTGTGCCCTGTCCACAAGGAAGTATTCGGGAGTGGTATAGATATCGCTTTCATCAATTTTCTCTGGATATTTGAGGTAATTTCTGAAACCGTCCGCAAAAGGCTCTATCGTTTTGTAGAATTCAACCTCTACCTGATCCTGAGTTGCGTCAACCCTTCCGGGAGTGAACGGCACCTCTAAATTGTAGCCAGACCTTCTTGCGGCGGCTTCAACGGCTGCACATCCGCCTAAGACTATTAGGTCAGCTATTGAAACTCTTTTTTCACTACCGATTCTTTCTTGCTCTTGATTGAATTCTCTCTGAATTTTTTCGTATGCCGAAGTTATCTCCGGCAGTTCATGTGGATGGTTTACCTCCCACTGGTTTAAGGGATAAAGTCTAATTCTCGCTCCATTAGCTCCTCCCCTTCTGTCAGATTCTCTGTAAGAGGAAGCGGATACCCAAGCAAAGTAAACAAGCTGTGAAATTCTCAGTCCGGAATTTAGAATTTTTTCTTTTAACTTTTTAATATCTTCTTCATCTATGACCTCAGAATCTCTCTCAGGAAGAGAATCCTGCCAGATAAAGGTTTCTTTGGGAACGTATTTCCCAACATAGCACGTTTTTGGTCCCATATCTCTGTGGGTTAACTTAAACCAAGCTCTCGCAAATGCTTTCTCGAACTCCTCCGGATTTTCAAGAAATCTCTTTGCTATTTTAGCGTAATTTTCATCAAATCTTAAGGCCAAGTCTGCAGTAAGCATTCTGGGCTTATGCCTTTTGTTTGGATCGTGAGCGTCTGGAATTATCTCTGGAGCGTTCTTCGCAACCCACTGCGGTTTTCCTGCGGGACTTGTTTCTATCTCCCACTCGTATTCGAATAGCAATCTTAAATAGTGGATTCCGAACTCGACAGGAGTGGGTGACCAAGTAAGCTCAAATCCGGAGGTAAAAGTATCAGGTCCTTTTCCAGTCTTATAGTCAAATTTCCAGCCCAAACCCTGCATTTCTACGGGTGAAGAACTCGGATCGGGACCGAGGTACCTGTCCGGAGCTGCTCCGTGGCACTTGCCAAAAGCATGACCTCCAGCTATTAAAGCAACAGTTTCCCCGTCATTCATCCCCATTCTGGAGAAAGCAGTTCTTATCTCTCTGGCAGACATCTTGGGGTCAGGAACCCCACCGGGTCCTGCTGGGTTGACGTATATGAGTCCCATTTCAGTTGCGGCATAAGGCCTCTCCAATTCGCCCTCTTTTACCCTTTCCGACGTCAGCATATCTTCTTCAGGTCCCCAATC
>JALVYA010000130.1 GCA_027038095.1 Archaeoglobaceae archaeon | reverse complement strand
GATACCTTGACTCTTATTTCGTACTCCCTGCTCATCCTGACCTTCAGCTTTTTTACGGTTCTCGGAGATTTAATTCTCTTCGTGAATACGAGTCTCACTCCAATGCTTCCCGTTTCCCTCATAATTACTCTCGCCAGCTCCTCCGCTTTTCCAGCCTCAGCCAGAGCTCTCACGACAAAACTCGGCCTTCCCTTTTTTCCGAGAGCTAACAGCACCTCAACGTCCAGAGCGACCTCCATTATTTTTTCAACTGCATTCGCCAGAACCTCTCCGCTGACGTCGTCAACCTTTGTTTCGACAACAACGACATCGTCTCTCTCCTCAACTATTCCGGCAATCGCCGTAACGCTTCCGGATGTGGCCACTGCTCTAACCTCTACCGGGTGGAGAAGCTCACCTTCCACGAATTCTGCGAGTTCCCTGATGACCTCTTCTTCAGTTTTAGAGTTTAAGTCAGGCATGACCTTTAATTTCGACCCCTCCACCGCTCTGGACATCGCAGGCTTTACAGGCACGTGCGTGGAATAAATTCTGTAGCCTCTATCCCTCATCGAACGCAGTAACGAGCTTATGGATTTTTCTGAACTGGGCTCTGAAGTGAGTTCTGAACGGACAGAGCACTTCCTCGCAATCTCCTCGAGGCACTCGAGAACCTCACCGTACCTGCAGCCTGCGGACAGGTCGAGAAACAGTACCTTCACCTTCAGACGTAGTCCCATCCACGTTTTCTGTTTTTCGCTTTTTCGATTTACGTTTACTTCGTTATGCCGTCTTTATACTTTTTAGACTTTATTTTTAGACTTTTTTAGTAAAACCAGCTTTGCACTTCACGAATTCTCAAATCGGCCAGAATGCGGTGCAAAACGAACAGGCAATTGCCCGGAAAGTCTGAATAAACGTCATAAACACCCACCACACTGCACATACCATGCAGGACGCTGTTGCTGTGGTTAACGGACTCTGCTTGGTTGGTAGCGAATTCGTAAAGGCTAACGTGCTTCTGGAAAACGGTGTGATAAAGGAAGTCACAAAAAGGGATCTGAAAGCTGACGAGGTTTTAGACGCCAGAAAGTGCCTCGTTTTACCCGGTTTCTTCAATTCCCACACCCACGTAGCGATGACCCTGCTCAGGTGTGCCGTGGAGGACGTACCTCTGATGGAGTGGCTGAAAACGGTCTGGGGCATCGAAAGCAAAATGAAGGAGAAGGACGTTTACGTGGGAGCGAAGCTTGGAATTGCCGAAATGATAAAGTCGGGCGTAACGTGCTTTTCAGACCAGTACTTTCACATGAACGGAGTCGCCAGAGCTGTAGAGGAGTCGGGCATAAGAGCTGTTCTCGGCTACGGAATGATAGACATGGAAAGCGAGGAAAAGAGAGAGAAGGAGCTGAGAGAGGCTGAGAGTTTTATCAACGAGTGGAACGGCAGGTGTAACAGGATAACTCTGAGCGTGGATCCCCACTCTCCGTACACGTGCTCGGAAGACCTGCTCCTGATATCTGCGAGGATGGCTGAGGAGTACGGTTTGCCCGTGCACATACACGTTGCCGAAACTGAAGATGAGGTCAGGATTGTAAGGGAAAAAACTGGAAAGACGCCTGTCGAGTATCTGGACAAACTGGGGATTTTCAACTGCAGAACGGTTGCCGCTCACTGCGTATGGCTGAGCGATGAAGAAATAAAACTTTTAGCCAGAAGGGGTGTCAGCGTCGCCCACTGTCCGGTGAGCAACTTGAAGCTCGGCTCTGGAATTGCGAGAGTTGCCGAAATGGTAAGAGCGGGAGTTAACGTTTGCCTCGGCACGGACGGGGCGGCGAGCAACAACAGTCTGAGCGTTCTCGGGGAAATGAAGTTTGCCGCTCTGCTTCAAAAGTTCAGGCTGAGTCCGGCAGCTGTTAAAGCTCTGGACGTGCTCAAAATGGCCACGGAAAACGGGTATTCAGCTTACGGGCTCAGAGGAGGAAAAATAGAGGCGGGATACCTTGCAGACCTCGTCGTGCTGAAGAAGAGCTTTAGCTACACGCCACTGTACAACCCCGTTTACAGCGTTGTTTACTCCTCCTACGGTTTTGAGGTGAGAGACTTAATAGTCGACGGAAAAATCCTGATGAGCGAAGGAAAATTGAGAACGGTGGACGAAGAATCTCTGCTGGATGAGGCTGAAAGTGCCAGCCTCAGGCTTCAGGAGAGGGTTCAGAC
>JALVYA010000129.1 GCA_027038095.1 Archaeoglobaceae archaeon | reverse complement strand
CCTCCTTCTTTTGCCAATTTTCCATAGGCTCGACCTCCGGCAGGAGAATTCGAGCCTATGGTTTTACCAGGAGGGGGTGACATTTTGGCTTTGCAATTAGGGGTGACAAAATCGCCTTGCAGTAACAAGTCCTTCTGTGAAATCTTGACAGCTTTCGAAGATGGTTTAATATAAGGCCCGATTAGAGCTGTTGATTAAAGGCGTCCCCGTCGTCTAGCCAGGTCCAGGACACCGGCCTTTCACGCCGGCAACGTGGGTTCAAATCCCGCCGGGGACGCCATTTTTTTGCGATTTCTTGCGGACTTACGATACACGATTTTTGCCCGGGGCACCTCTGGGGCACTCGTCCGGAAACCGTTGATACTCAAGGGTTTCCCGCAGAGACGCAATTGCAATAAGGCGGATTCGGAGGGGTCCGTTTCCGATTTTCGGCGATTATTCGGAATCGGTTTGGCGGCGTTTTTCCCGGTAGCTTGAGAGGTCTATGATCTTAGCTACGCGGTCATCAATCATGGGGCGCACGGCTTCGGTCTTGAGTTTTCCATACCGTTTGGTCGTGGTAAGGTGCTTGTGTCCGAGCGCCCGCGCCACCGCCTCGTAGGAATACCCGGAATTGAGCATGTCCATAGCGAATGAATGTCTCACCGCTTGGTAAAGGGTAGGCGGATTTTCTATCCCGGCTTTCTGGCAAGCCTCAAGGTATATTTGCCGTAAGAAGATGTCCCCGTAGTGCCGCCAGGGGTTGAACCTCGGCTTGTGCTCAAACACGAAGAAGGTGTGCTTCTCCCGGTACCGCCGAAGCAACATCTCTTTGATGGGCTCCACCATGGGGAGCGTCTTCCAATCGCCTTCTTTCGGGATGTCCACCACCTTGTAATCGGAAAAGGTTCGCCTGATGAGGATAGTTTCCTCTCGGAAGTCAACACAATCCCACATCAGAGCTCTCGCCTCGCCCGGTCTGGTTCCGTAGGTGAACATGAACACGAAAATATCGTGGTGGGCTTCCGGGATGTTTTCCAAGATCAGTCGGAGCGCTTCAGGGTCGAGGTAGCGTATAACCGGCTCAGGGACCTTGACGGAAGGAAAGCGGGGGGCTTTCTCGATGTATTCGAGCCGGGCCAGGTCGTTCAGGAAGGCATGTAATTCCGTTAGGGCATTCTTCACCGTTTTGGGGCTTACCCCCTGGGAAATTAACTCTTGCCGGAACTTCTCGATATGGCTGGCCCGGATCTCACGCACGTCAAGGTCACCAATGATGCGCAAAGCCCTCTCAAGCTGGAGACGCTTGGCCTTCCAAGCTGAAGGTTTAAGATCCGCCCGCTTGCGCTCAAGATAATCCCTCAGTCGCACGGAAAAGAGGTATTCTTTTAGGTCTGCTTTGACCCATTTGGAAGGGTCAAAGATTCCGCTTTCAATCTCGTGGGCGATCAATTCTTGGGCCCGCCTGGCCAATTCCCAGCTTGAAAGTGGTTGACCGTCCCTAAACGAATAAATCTTTATCTTGCGGCCTTTCCAGGAGAGGTAAATGTAAAATCTCCTGGGGATAGTCTTACACTTAAGACACAGGAAGCCCAGGGGAGTTTCAGAGAACTTGTTTTTGCACTTCGGACACCGCTCCTTGGTCTTAATTTTCACCCGTCGTTCCTCCCGGCCCTCGCCTCCCTCTACGGCCTGCAATAGCAGACGCAGGGCCTCTTTGTCAAGCCGCACGGATCCACCTCCCGGAAACTTTCCCGGGAAGAGGACCGCGCGGCGAGGAGGCGTTTCGGACCTTTTCGGCGGACAGGCAAGGAGCAGGGCTGAGACTTACCCTCTCCGGGAGGGGTGAGCTCCAGGGGGACGGCCAGAGCAGGTAAGGACGGGGTGTTCCTATCGATAAATTTTTTGAATTTTTTTTATCGATAAGTTTTTGGAAAAAAATTTATCGATAGGCCGCCTATCAATCGGATAGGGGTTACCGATAATGGTAGGGCTGGGCTCTCGGCACGGCGCGGGGGTGAGAGTTCAGGGCCCACCCCCTTCCTCCTGTCGGCCTGCCTGAAGCAATTTGAGAAGGGAGATAGCCCCCTTGAGTCTCTTCCAAGCCAACACGATAGGGATGAGATTTTCTGGGGGGCCAGACCGAATGTGTTTCCCCTTGGTGCGTCCCCGTTCCTTCCAAGAGGCATGTATTTTGTGTCTTCTACGCGGAGGGTGAACAAGACATAAAGAGGCGTTTCGTCGTAAAAGGAAGGCAAAAAGCTCAGGTCCTAGGGATCTACGCAGAAAAAGAGCCAGCAGACGAATGTACTCCCGAAGCTGTTTTTGAAGCTCCCTTTCCACCGTCTCCTCCATCGTCGGTCTCCCCCTTGCGTCCCCTGGGACGCAAACTCCAGAGACATAATTTAGCAGCCCCCCTTGACCACTACCAAACTTTCTGATATGTATTTTACCGACTAATACACCAGAGGGAGGTGAGGGATGGGACACACCGCAACGGTTTCGGTTTCGCTCCTGGGCAATCCGGGTCGTCGTGCGGAGCATTTGCTCCGTTTCTTCGGCCGCCTCCTCGGGCTTTACCGGCTCACGGACCGATACCCGGAGGAGCAGGTAATGAAACTGTCTCGGGAGGAACGGAAGGCTTACGCGGAAGGTCCACCGAAACCGGAGCAGAGGCTTTTCTTCCGCGTTTACTTCGAGGCAGTGCGGGACGCTTACCGCACCTTTGACGCCGGGAAAGACGCTTTTCGTAGTGCGGCTTGGGGGCTTCAGCAGAAGGTAATAAAGGGAACCCTTACCGAGGAGGCTCGCTCCCTCTACGAACGGCGACTCCGTGAGGTGCTGGTTCCCATGGTGGAAACGATCCTCTGGTTTCGCAATGGAACAGGCCGCAAGATAGTTCGTCTCTGGGAATGGGGATGGCTTTCCAATGACCACTTGGATTTTTCAAGTGGGTTTTCACGTCTCGTGAGTGATTACCTCGTCGCTGACCTTTACGACCGAGTACCCTTCCTGAGGAAATACATCTCCTGGGATTGGCTTTTGCAGGTCTTCGCTTCCGCCAAAGACTCATCCCCCAGGGAAGCAGAACATATCGCTTCGCTCCTGACGAAACGTTTTGTGGACGGAGTAGAAGGAGGAAAAAGATGTTAACCATACCTGAGGAAGGAAACGTGATTTGGCGAGGGGATCGATCCCTGCTCATCCTGGGCGACGCCCGGGAGATCCTTCCTCTTATTCCCAGCGAGTCCGTGGACGCCATCATCACGGACCCGCCCTACGGGATCGGTTACGCCTCTTACGATTCCGAAGAAAGCGCCGAAGTCTTTTTTGAACTTGAAGAGGAGTTCTTCCGGGTGCTAAAACCTCATTCCTGGTTCGTTTTCTGGTGGTCGCAAAAGAACTTGCCGGAGGCGTTCCGCTTCAAAAACTTTGAATACTGTTGGATGATGATAACGGCATATCAGCGTGCTAATTCCCGATGTCCGCTCGGATGGAAAGCGTATCAGCCGATCTTAATTTTTAGAAAAGGCTCCCCAAAAGTCTTGGCAAAGCGACAAGATACCATTCCAGGGATCGAATTGCCTAGCTTTAATATAAAGGTGAAGCAAAGGGACTTTAAGCCCACTTATGTCCAGGCGACTTTGCTTGCCATGTTCGGACAAAACGGCGTGGTCCTCGATCCCTTCGCGGGGTTCGGATCTCTGCTCGTGGCGAACGCGGCCACCGGCGTGAGCCGATTGGTGGTGGGAATTGAAAAAGACGAAGAGCGGGCCCGGGAAGCGGCCCGCCTGCTCTCATGTTGATCAATCGCAAACTTCTCCTAACGCGGCGGCAATAGCCGGATTACACCCTTCCTCGCGCATCTTTTTCTCTTCCTCGCGCATCTTCCGCGCAAGGTCGTCAAACTTAAACAGCCATTGCGCCTCGGGCGGAATGCTTCGGGCGGCCTCCTCGCGCTCCCTCAGCTCCCGCCGAAGCCACCGAGGGATGGGCGTATGGGATCGCTGGAAGCACTTGCGAATTTCCCCGGGTTTCCTCTCGCCCCAGGCAAGCCAGAAATCAATTCGCCGTCCCTCGGCCTCGGGACCTCTCTCAGCACGCCAGGCGTCCCGCATCATCTCCACGCACCACGCAGGCGTGCGCTTGCGAGCTTCCTCAATCTTTTTCTGCCCCGCCGCACCCGCAGCGGCGGTACCCAGGATGAACCAGGCAAGCAAAAGAGCGAAAATCTTGCGTTTCCTCATAGCTACACCTCCTGCTCTGTTTTTGGTTAACTCCCCGGGTAAAGATAGCCCCGGGTCGGCCTCGCCTCGCTCGATACCCTCTCCGCCTCCCGGGCCTCCGCCCTGCGCCGGGCCTCCTCGGCCTGGCGGCGGGCGCGGAGCTCCTGCTCCTGCTTCGCGAGCTCGGCAAGAACGCTCTCCCCCTCCCGGCGCTCGGGCTCGGGCTCCGGACGGGGACGTTCACGCTCGGCCTCGGCTTGGAAACGGACAAACGCCTCCTTGAGGGCAGGAAGATCCCAGAGGGGAACCTCCGCGCCACTAACACGGAGATAGCCCTGCCGGGAAACGACCGCCTGGCGAACTTGGGGGAGTAATGAAGGCGTGAGGTCCACCCACCCAAGCGAGGGGAGCCAAACCGGCGGGCGAAAAGGAAGGAGCCACCGCATCCACCGCTCCCACGACGCCCACCAGAGCTTACGCCACCTCATCGCGGGCATGAACGGGAAGATCATCGGCGGGCGGGTGAGACTAACACCCAGAGGCCGCCCCTTTGGTCCTGCACTACGCGCTCCACCCGAAGGAGCTGAACCAGCTTGCTCAATTCTCGTTCGCAACTCGTCAAGCGACGGATGATCTCTGTCCTCTCCCGGTTCCTCGCTCCCTGAACCTGACTCAGGAATTCGGAAGTCCTCCGCATAGATTGACCCCCTCAAGCGGATTCGGAACTTCTTCCCCTCGCCCATGGGAAGAGCCACGGTAATGTAATCACGCCCCGTCCTCGTCACCTCCAGACCCTGCGCCTTCAGCCACTCCACCAGTTCCTCGCGCGAACTAACCTCGCCCTCCAAGTAAGCCATCTCGCATACCTTGTGGATCTCCCGGCGGAGACGGTCCCGCTCCTCCAAGAGCCGGAGCTTACGTTGCGCGTCCCCGTCGCCCTCCTGCGCTTTCTCAACCAGACGCCTGATCGCTTCAGCCCGGGCACGGGAACGATCCTCGTGTAGGAGCCAAGAGAAGCGAGGATCGCGCGGATTTACGAGGCGATATTTCGTTCGGATATAATTCTGGACTGCGCTCAACCATTCTTGATCGCGACGGTAATACCACCACCGACTCGCCCGCCCTCCCTCAGTCTGGTTGAGGATCGTAAAGTGAACGTGCGGATGGTCTTCGTCCAGGTGAACGACGGCATGGATCAAAGGACGATCCCCCGGCGGGTACCCGCGGCGAAATTCCTCCACCAGGTCCTCCACGATCTCAGGGAGGTGCTGGAGAAACTTCTCCCGGTCTGACGGGTGGAAGGAGACCACAACCGACCAGTAAGTTCGCTTCCGCTCCATTTGTTCCACCGCACGAACAAACACCTCCTCGGGGACATCGCGATAAACTACAAAACATTTTTCCGGATCCCTCGGATTACCAGGCGCTCGCTCCTGCAAGAGGTAGCGGAAACGCTGACGTAAGTCCTTCGTGTGGCAAGACTTAACCCTGATCAGCATAATCGTCCTCCTCCTCGCGTACTTGGCGCAACACCTCCGCCGGACGCCAAATACGGGCAATCTCAGCCATAGCACGCTCAATCCGCTCCAAGACCTCAGCCACGCGGTCGTCCAAATGATCGCCCCGGTTGAGACGCAAAGCGATCTGGTTTAAGTTGTTCCCGATCCGCCCCAGGGCCCCCACGAGCCTGGCGTAAGCCTCCCGGGCCTCACGAACCGGCTTCGACCTCTCCCAGAGCTCACCGAGCACACGCTCGCCTTCCTCGCGCACCCACCGCTCCACTATTAGTGCCGCGATGGAAGACACCGGACGCCCACTCTCCGCCGCAAGCTCGTCAAGGAGCTCCTTCGTTTCAGGCGCAATGCATATCGTCACCTTCGGTTTCGTGTGCCTCCCCATCTACACCACCTCCTCTTTTTCCCTCCCCCCTCTGGGGGGCAGGGGGGGATTTCTGCTCCACAGCGGCTATTGCGCTGATCCATTTTTCTCCCAGCGCGCCAGCGCTGGGTCTCGTCCCTCATCTCTCCTCCTTCGGGGTTCCTCATGCCCCGGGAGGAGGCGGAGAACAGCGTTTTGAGCCGTAGGTCTGCGTGAACCCATCTCAAAATCAGAAAGTAGCCGGGAAGCGTCGGGAGAATTTCTGAGGCCCCCTCGCCCGGAGGGGGAGAGAAAAAGAGACGGCCGACAGGGGAAGGCAGGACTGGATCTCAGCTCCGGGCGCGCGGTAAGGTGGGGTGCGGCTCAACTCTTCCGGAACGGTTCGGAAAGATTCCGAAATTTCGGAAATTTTCCGAAGGTTTCAGACCGAGTTTCTTAGTGGGACCGGGCGGGCAAAAAACCGGCCCGGCCCCATCTCCCCTTGCCCTGTTTGTCGTCTACTTTATGGCTTCTAAAGAGGCTTCCCGGATAGCTTTACGCGCCCTCTCGGCTTGCGATTGAGCGTAGGAAGCTTGGAAGGCCAGGTTTTGCGCGGACACCTGCCGGAGGATGCGAAGCAAGATGATCTGATTCTGAATGGTCACTTTCGTTAAAGTTTTTATACCGGAGGTGTACGGATGACGATCAATTTCTTGGTAGATTTGTGGTAGTTCCTTAAGCCACTTTCGGAGTTTGCGATCAGATACAGTAAGATCCAGCACCGCCTCCCTCATCCGTGCAGAAGCCCACTTCCGCGCCGCCACCGCCCGGGCCACTTTTTGCGCCGCCTCTCCTCCGCTAGCAGGGTTGGCCGCGCGGAGGGCCTCCGCCACCTCCTGCTTGCTAGGCGGTGCAGGCAACTGGAGCTGAATGGCTTGTTCATTCCGGCGCACCGCCCGCCGCCCGCCGTTCCGGACTGGTTCTGGAGCTTGTGCCCGCCGTAAAATCACCTTCGCCATCGCGCGGGCGTGCTGTTTCGCTTCCACAGCGAAATCCATCCAGTCCTCGTGCCTGAAACGTCCGCTATCCAAACCGAGCGCCGCCCCGAGTTGAGCGGACGTCACATCCACCCGGCGTTTCAACCGCGCCTCCTCCTCGCGGAAAAGGTCCGAGAGAGTTGTTTTCCCCTCGCGCAAAAGGTAATCGCGCAACGCCTCCTCGGGGTTGCGGATCACGCTTAAGGCGTAATCTACCTGCCGCCGATACCGCATAAACTCGTTCCACTTTTGTGAGATCAGGTCGCGCAACGCCACGACAGACGAATACACCTCCCGGATCGCGGCCCAGACCTTGGCCAGACTCACCCAGTTCCCCCACCAATTGGTGACGGTACACGTGACGTGTTCGGCCTGAGCGCACGTGGGTTGCCAGACGATCCGAGGCCGCCCCGGGAGCATGACCAAGGCCGCCACCAAGGCCACGATGAGGCCGAGGGCCAAAACTTTCCCCCGCCGCCTCCTCGGGGCGGGGCCGATGTAGATGACCGGTTCGCAGTTACGCCTGAACATTTTCGTTCACCTCCCCTTCATGCGTTTTCTTATGCTCCCGCCCGGCCTGCCGGAGGCCGAGCACCAGGCCCAGACACACCGCCAGGGGGACCAGGGGTAGGAAAAACCACCCCGGGCCGCGCAGGCCGCCGGTTTCAACCCAGGCCCAGACGAGGGCGGAAACAGAAAGCGCCGCACCCCATACTGCCGCCGCGCCCATTACGATGTGAGGGCGGGCGCAGAGGAGCTCGTCCGGGTTCACCCCACGGCGGCGGGCATAAAGCCAGACGCCGCCCAAGATGGTGAGGGCGACACAAAGTAAACCCCAGACAGCGAAAACAAACCTTGCCGCCATCTCGCACCTCCTCGTTTTTCTTTCGGGAAAAAGTAGCCAAGAGGGGTATCCACGATGAAGGAAACCCGAGAGGGCTATCTTCTCTCAAAAAATAAAATTAAAAGGAGGTGCGCCATGGCGGTCGGAAAAAACTTCCTTCAAACCCTAGAACGTCGCAAAAGGCTCCTGGAACGTCTCCAAGCGCTTGAAGAGGAGATCCGAGAGGAAGAGGAGCGCCTGCGGATTCGCGAACAAGAGTGGGCCATCCAAGCGCTGTGCGCGGTTTTGGAGGAAGAAGGGGTCTGGGACAAAATTTCACGGCACTGGGAGGAAGTGGCGCGCGATCGCTTCGAGCTCTGGCGGGCCCTAGGACTGAAATATCTCTTGCCGGAGGGGCGCGAAGCGCGACTGGAAGTGGGAAACCGCACGATAGCGGACAAACACGAGGAGCGCCTCGCGACGGACGAACAGAACGGCAGACAGGAGGAGCAGGAGGAAGCTCAGCCCGGCCCGGAGCCTGAGCCTGAGGAGGCCGCTCAGCCCCGGATGGGCGGCGCGTTTTAAACCCAAAGGGGCGGCCCCGCGGCGGGGTCGCCCGCAAGCGCAAGAGGTGAGAGAGGATGGCGAACCCTTTCCTGGATAGCGGCTTTCTCTGGGGTTGGGTGGGAATACACAGCTGGAAACAGCTCTGGGGCGTGGTCGGACTCGTACTGGCGGCGTGGGGCTGGGTGGAGATAGCCCGCGGCCTTGGAGAGGCGATCTTCGGCGGACACGACCACGCCCTACGAGGCGCGCTACGCCACGGCTTCTGGAGGATCTGGTGGGGATTTTTTGTCTACACGGCCATTTGGTGGGGACCGCTCCTGTGGCAGTATGCGATCCAGCAGGGCGGCAAGTAAGGGGGTGAGACGATGGTCCCTTGGGGTTCACAAAAACTTTTTGACCTCCTCACGGAATGGGCGGCATCCCAATTCGTCTCCACACCGGGCGAAGTGAGCTGGGCGGCTTGGATCGCTTCCCTCGCGGCTCAAGCGCTATGGCTTTCACTCGTCCCCCTCGCGCTCATCTTAGGCGTGCGCGCGGGCCTCAAATGGGGCTGGGAGAAAGGCGGACTCGTCTTGGGTAGCGCCCTCCTCGCGGGGGTGATGGCGATGCCACACAAGGGGACGCCGGTCGCCCTGCACCTAGTGCGCTACGCTCAACATCGCGGGCTAAGTCTCGCCGCTCAAGCGATTCGGCTTGACACGCGCATGAGGAATGCAACGAAACAAAACATCACACAGTGGTGCCTCTCCAAAGCGCGCGATATAGAAACATACGAAGCGTGCATCCACCTCAGCTACATCCTCCGTCTTCCCCGCTGGCTTTCGGTGCGACTGAGCGAAGAAACACCTTTCCGCGACGCACGCGCGTTTGAAAAGGAAATCGAGAAAATGTACAGCCAAGTGACGCAGACAAAGGAGGAGAAATACGCAACGGGGAGATGGGAAAAACTGAAAGCGTCGATCAAGGGAAACCTCAAGAGGATAAAGGACGGCCTCGGGGCGACCACCAAAGCCTTGGTGCAACAGATATGGGGCGGATACCACGCGCTTGCTGCGGCGCTCTCCCTCGCTTCCGGGGAAGTCAACGCGAAAAACGTCCTCCGGCTTGGCGGCGGCCTAGCTCAGGTGAACCCGATCGAGGGATGGGCGTTCATAATGGGCCAAGTGGGCGTGCACGCGATAAAAGTTTTCGCGGCGGCGGCGCTCTACATCGCGGTCTTACTGTGGATCGT